>SLAT01000167.1 GCA_007126715.1 Roseinatronobacter sp. | reverse complement strand
TCAGCATCTCGCGCCTGACGCGCCTGCTGGAGAGCTATGATGACATCACGCCAGCCTGTGGAAAGGAATTGACCGAAGAATTCCGCAGCCTGCGCAAAGCCCTGGAGATTGCTTATCATGAACGCGCCCAGCTACAGAAACTCAAAGGTGTCGAAGCCGCCAGCAGCGCTGCCCTCGACCTTGGGGCCGCAAGAGACGAGATCACCCGCCGAATTTCTTGCCTGCGCGCCGCCCGAGATGGTGACGGAGTTTCTCGACAGCCTGACTGATGCCACCCTCGCCGCCTTGCCCTGGCTGTTCGAGTTCTGGGCAGCACCCCATCAACTGCCCCCCGATGGCCCCTGGCGCAGTTGGGTCTGTCTGGGCGGGCGCGGGGCAGGCAAGACGCGCGCAGGCGCGGAATGGGTGCGCGCGCAGGTAGAAGGCGCGCGGCCCCATGACGCTGGGCGCGCGCGCCGTGTGGCACTCGTGGCCGAAACCTATGATCAGGCGCGCGATGTGATGGTGTTCGGCGATAGTGGCATTCTGGCCTGCTCTCCGCCTGACCGGCTGCCGCAATGGGAAGCGACCAAACGCCGGCTTGTCTGGCCCAATGGCGCGATTGCGCAATGCTTTTCGGCCTCTGACCCCGAAGCGCTGCGCGGGCCGCAATTTGACGCGGCATGGTGTGACGAATTGGCGAAATGGCCCAAAGCAGAAGAGGCATGGGACATGCTGCAATTTGCACTGCGTCTGGGCGATCATCCACGCCAGTTGATCACCACCACCCCGCGCGCGCAATCGACGCTGAAATCAATTCTGCGCGCGCCCTCGACCGTGATGACCCATGCCCCGACCGAGGCCAACCGCGCATGGCTGGCACCGTCCTTTCTGGAAGAAATCCGCGCGCGCTATCGTGGATCACATCTGGAGCGGCAGGAACTGGACGGGGTGCTGGTGGAAGATACGGAGGGCACGCTATGGCCGATTGCCCTGCTGGAACGCGCGCGGGTGGCCGATCTGCCCGAAATGTCGCGCGTGGTGGTGGCGGTGGATCCGGCCGTCACTTCGGGCGCTAAATCGGACCTGTGCGGGATTGTTGTGGTGGGCGCCGTGACCGAAGGCCCGCCGTCGGAATGGCGTGCCTATGTTCTGGAAGATGCCAGCCTGCGCGCATCCTCGCCCACGGCATGGGCGCGTGCCGCGCTGGAGGCAATGGCGCGCCACGGTGCAGACCGCATCGTGGCAGAGGTCAATCAGGGCGGCGATCTGGTGGCCGAAGTGCTGCGACAGATCGACCCGCTGGTGCCTTACCGCGCGGTCCATGCCAAGCGCGGCAAGGCCGCGCGCGCGGAGCCTGTGGCGGCACTCTATGAGCAGGGGCGCGTGTTTCATGTGGCAAGGCTGGGGCCACTGGAAGACCAGATGATGCAGATGACCGCACAAGGGTATCGCGGCACTGGCAGCCCTGACCGGGTGGATGCGCTGGTCTGGGCTGTTCAGGACCTGATCCTTGGCCCTGCGGCGCGCTGGTCGCGTCCGATGGTGCGTACGCTGTGATAGCGGTGTCTTTACGGGCTTTGGGTAGGGTTGCTTTCGGACACAATGGCATTGTGATGCAGGCGGGGGGCTGTCTGCCCCCCGCACCCCCCGAGGATATTTTTGCAAGGATGAAATGGGCGGTGATGGAGAGAGGCAGACATGTTTGATTTTCTGCGCAAGGCACGCGCGCCCGAAAATGCGGCAACGGCGGGGCCAGAGGCCAAGGCTTCGGCTGTCGGCCCGCTGACCGCGGGGCGGATAAGCACCAAGGCTGACGCATTCGGGCTCGCCGGTGCCGCCTGGACTGCGCGCGATGGTGTGTCACTGGCACGCGCCGGGTTTTTGGGAAATCCGGTCGGTTTTCGTGCTGTGCGGCTGATATCGGAGGCGGCAAGTGCGCTGCCGCTGATCTTGCAAGATTGCGAACGGCGCTATGAGACGCACCCGGTGCTGGATCTGATTTCGCGCCCCAACCCTGCGCAGGGGCGCGCAGAGTTGTTCGAGGCGCTTTATGCGCAACTGTTGTTGTCGGGCAATGCCTATCTGGAGGCGGTGACCGATGCGGGTGGGGGTGTGCGTGAATTGCATGTGCTGCGATCCGACCGGATGCGCGTGGTGCCGGGGTCCGATGGCTGGCCTGTGGCGTATGATTACAGTGTGGGTGCTGCCAAGCACCGGTTTCACATGCGCGAGGGGGCTGCCCCGATTTGCCATATTCGCAGTTTCCACCCGCAAGATGACCATTACGGCCTGTCCCCGCTGGAGGCCGCGCGCCGCGCGGTGGATGTGCATAATGCCGCGTCCAACTGGTCGAAGGCGCTGCTGGACAATGCCGCGCGCCCCTCTGGTGCGATTATCTATCGCGGCGAGGCAGGGCAGGGCAGTATGAGCCCTGCGCAATTCGAGCGCTTGCAGGCCGAGATGGAGACGCATCACACAGGCGCGCGCAATGCGGGCCGTCCGATGCTGCTGGAGGGGGGGCTGGACTGGAAGCCGATGGGCTTTTCCCCCTCGGATATGGAGTTTCAGAAAACCAAGGAAGCTGCCGCGCGCGAGATCGCCACCGCCTTCGGGGTGCCGCCGATGTTGTTGGGCATTCCGGGCGATGCGACCTATGCCAATTATCAAGAGGCCAATCGCGGTTTCTACCGCCTGACGGTCCTGCCGATGGCGATGCGGGTGACGGCAAGTGTCGCGCATTGGCTGTCGGGTTTCATTCCCGGTGTGGTGGAGTTGAAGCCCGATCTGGACCAGGTGCCGGCGCTGGCGCTTGAGCGCGAACAACAATGGCGGCGTGTGGGTGAGGCATCGTTTCTGAGTGACGGCGAAAAGCGCGCGCTTCTGGGTTTGCCACCGCATGTCGAGGGCGCATGACTGCGCGCCGTGCTGTAGGGGGCTCGCGCTATCTGTATGACAGTTTCGAGGCCGCACAAGCGCGAATGGACGCACAAGAGCGCGTGTTCGAAGCCCGCAAGGAAGCGCTTGAATTTCGAATGATGCGGCTGGAAGGCGCGCTGGAGCGGCTGGAAAAACGGCTTTGGATTGTGGTGTTCGGTGTGGTGGCGGGGGTGCTGTTGCACGGCGCGCTGGCGCTTGCCGGTGCGGTGCAGTGAAAGGAAGATTGCATGGAATACAAGTTCACCCAGCCTCGGGTCGCATTGGCGCTGATTGAGGGTCACAGGATCGAGGGCTATGCCAGTGTGTTCGGGGCCCGCGACAAGGGGGGCGATACGGTCTTGCCCGGCGCTTATACGGGCGCGCTGGCGCGGATGGAAGCGCGCGGCGACAAGGTGCGTATGCTGTGGCAACATGACCCTGCCCAGCCCATCGGCATCTGGGATGAGGTGGTCGAGGACGGGCACGGGCTGCGTGTGGCAGGGCGATTGCTGCCCGAGGTGGCGCGCGCGAGAGAGGCGTTCGTGCTGTTGCAGGCTGGTGCGGTCGACGGGCTGTCGATCGGATATCGTACGCTGCGCGCCGAAGCGGTGCCGGGTGGCGGGCGCAAGTTGATCGAGTTGGAACTGTGGGAGGTCAGCCTTGTGACCTTTCCGATGCAGGCAGAAGCACGGCTGAGCCAGAAGACAAATATGATCCAAGACCTCGGTGCCCTTACGGCGCAACTGCGTGCTGCGCGCACAAATGTTGCGCGGCTGTAGGCGCCAGCGTGCGCTGTGTTCACCTGATCTTGGGCAGAGCGGCCTAAGCTGCCCCTGAACGACTTTTACCCGTCCCTTACAGGAGTATGACATGACCCGACCCGCGCCTGACGCCGCGGGCCAGAGCGGCGCGGCTGCGCCCACGGCCCTTGACCCCGATATTGAAGTAAAAGCCGCGATGCGCGGCTTTGCGCAGGAATTCGACGCCTTTCAGGCTGAAATCACCCGGAAATTTTCACAACAGGAAGAGCGACTGACCATGCTGGATCGCAAGACTGCACTTTCCCCCAAGCGCCCGGTGCTGAGCACTGCCCATGCGGGCGAAATGCTTCACCATAAGGCCTTTGACACCTATCTGCGTTCGGGCGACGACAGCCCCCTGCGCGGGCTGGAGCTGGAGGCCAAGGGCCTGAACACCCAAGTCGCTGCCGAGGGTGGCTATCTGGTGGACCCGGAAACCGCTTCGGTCATTCGTGGCGTGTTGCATGCGACGGCATCTATCCGCGCGATTGCCAGCGTGGTCACCGTTGAGGCGACGTCCTTTGATGTGCTGGTCGATCATTCGGATGTCTCGTCCGGTTGGGCCACGGAGACTGGCAGTGTTGCGGAATCGGACACACCCAGCATCGACCGTATTCCGATCCGGCTGCACGAGTTGGCGGCGATGCCGAAAGCCAGCCAGCGCCTGCTGGATGACAGCGCTTTCGATGTCGAGGGTTGGCTGGCCGGTCGCATCGCGTCCAAATTCGCACGGGCTGAGGCTGCGGCCTTTATTCATGGCGATGGCGCCGACAAGCCGCGCGGTTTCCTGACCCATGACACGATTGATAACGATTTGTGGGAATGGGGCAATCTGGGCTATATCGCGACGGGCGCTGATGGCGATTTTGCCAGCACCAATGCCTCTGATGCGATTGTGGACCTGGTCTATGCGCTGGGCGCGACCTACCGCGCGAATGCGGTATTCGTGATGAATTCCAAAACCGCTGGCGCTGTGCGCAAGATGAAAGATGCCGATGGCCGCTTCTTGTGGTCAGACGGGCTGGCGGCGGCAGAGCCTGCGCGGTTGATGGGCTATCCGGTGCTGGTGGCCGAGGATATGCCCGATATCGCCACTGACACCACAGCGATTGCCTTTGGTGATTTTGCTGCCGGTTACACGATTGCCGAACGCCCTGATATGCGCGTGCTGCGCGACCCGTTCAGCGCGAAACCGCATGTGCTGTTCTATGCGACCAAGCGCGTGGGCGGCGATGTGTCGGATTTCAAGGCGATCAAATTGCTGAAATTCG
>SLAT01000294.1 GCA_007126715.1 Roseinatronobacter sp. | reverse complement strand
GCCGATGACACAGGAAGAAATGGAAAGCCTGCCCGAATATCAAGGCTGATCTAAACCTGACTGTGACCGAAGTTGCGTAACGAGTGCCAAGGCCCGCCGACATGGCGGGCCTTTTTTCGACAGTGGTATGCGCCACGTGACACGGTGTTGCTGTTCCCATCTGGCACAGCTTCGCCTGCGCACCGAAGTGATGTGGGTCAGCGCTGCGGAATGTCCCAAAAATATATAGGCCAACGGGGTCGCCTGAACTTCGGCTGGCGTTCGGCCTTTGGCGCACAGATCCCCGGATCTTTCTTGTGCTGCGGAACCAAGGCAGGCCTATCGCGTTGTGTCGCTATATTCGGGTTATGACGCAGCATGATAGGAAAGGTTACAGCATGCGTGGAATTCTGCTTTGGTTTGTGGGAGTCCCTATTCCCGTTATCATCCTGTTGTTCCTGTTTGGTGTTCTGTAATCGACAAGGTGTTTTGCATTCGAATCTTATCGTTAGGCTTGGCGGTGATGTGTCGAAGTCAAAGGAATTATCAGCATTTCGCAAGACCCGGACCGCGTGATCCGGCATGAACGAGGCGTCCCCATATTGTGGCCCGGCCCCTGACTGGTCGGACTGGTATTCCACATGGAATTTCGATCCATATCTTATCGTTGTGATGTTTGGTCTGGGCCTGACGGGTGCGTATGCGCTACGCGGCGAGGCTTCGAACAGGAAAAATGCGTTCGGCGTTGCCTCGGGGGCGGCGGTATTGGCGTTCATCTCACCGCTATGCGCCCTGACAGTTGCACTTTTCGCGGCGCGCACGCTCCATCATCTGCTGGTTTTTGGTGTGTTGGCACCGGCCTTGGCAGTGGCATTTCCTTTGCGCAAAGTCGGAGTTTCAGCCAGCTTTATCGCGCTTTCAGCCGCGCTCTGGCTTTGGCATCTGCCCCAAGTCTATAGCGCGGCATGGGATAGCGCGGCGATATATTGGGCCATGCAGGCGGCACTGATCTTGCCCGCATGGGCATTCTGGTCGGTTGTTCTGGGTCGCAGCAAGCTGGACCATGTGATCTGGCTTATCCCCTTGATCGGGCAGATGGGTCTGCTTGGTGCAGTGCTGACCTTTGCGCAAAGGCCCTTTTACCTTGAACATCTGGCCTATGCGGAACGCTTCGGGCTGTCAGCGCTTGCAGATCAGCAGCTTGCAGGGCTGATCATGTGGGTTCCCGGCATGATCCCGGTCGCCGTTCTGGCCACAATCATGGCGCATCGGATTTTGAGGCGGGACATGCGTATATGATCGCAATACTGAAAGCAGCCCATATCATCGCATTGTCGATCTGGTGCGCGGGGCTGATCCTGCTGCCTGTATTGCTACATATATACGGGCGCAGAGCAGAGGTGCGCACGCAGGCAGGATATTCCGAATTTCGCTGGCTGACACATTACAGCTATACCGTCGTGATAACGCCTGCCGCCGTGATTGCAGTGGCCGTAGGAACTGTCCTGATCTTCGCGTTGGAAATTCTGGACGCATGGATGCTGGCAAAGCTGGTCGCCGTATGTGCAATGGTCCTGTTACACGCATGGCTGGGGCATCTGATCGTACAGGCAGGCGAAGGGCGCGGCATGTATGCAACGCCAAGGGCGGGATTGTCCCTTCTGGCGCTGGTTCCCCTGATCGGGTTGGTATTGTGGCTGGTGCTGGCAAAACCCGCGTTTGAAGACGCTGCCGCGCTGCTTCCTGCCTTCCTGCTAGAGCCGCGCGGCAACCAGATTCCGGCGAGGTTCGACCCATTATGAACCGCCCTGCCCTGTTCTCGCTCGCAGCCCTGATGCTGGCCGCATGCGATGGCCCGCTTTCCACCTTGCGCCCCTCTGGCCCAATTGCCGCTGATATCGCCTGGCTGTGGTGGGCGATGCTGGTGGGTGCTGCGTTGATAACGGTCTTTGTGCTGATCTTGCTGGCGCTGGCATTTGGCAGACCGCGTCATGTGCGTGCGCGCTTCTGGACACATGGGCTGGGCCTGTGGTTCTCCTTGGCGATCCTGAGCACGGTTCTAAGCGCAGGGTTGTGGGTGGGAGAGCGTATTCTGCCGCGTGATGATGGCGCAGTGACCGTGCAGGCCCATGCGTTTCAATGGGGCTGGGAATTTACGCATATCGACGCAGACGCGCAGGAAGTGCAAACATCTGATGTGCTGCACATTCCCGCCGGCCAGCCCGTCGATGTGTTGATCACATCCGAGGATGTGATCCATTCCTTCTGGGTGCCGCAGCTTGCAGGCAAGATGGATGCCATCCCCGGCCGCACCAACCGCACCCGTATCGAGGCAGATGCCCCCGGAACCTATGAGGGCCTATGCGCCGAGTTCTGCGGCACCGGACATGCGCGTATGCGCTTTTCAGTGCAGGCACATGCGGACTGGCCGCCAGATCGGTCTGCGCCAGAGGCTGAAACGCAGGAGGGTCCACCATGACCGATGCCACAACTGCATCCGAGGCCCAAGACCGCTTGGAAACGATCACCGTTGCGCCAACCTCACCCCGGCGCGCCTTGGGGCTGCACCGGGAACTAAGCCGTGTCTGGCGCAATGATCGCGGGCTTTGGGGGCAGATCACGGCAGTGAACCACACCACGCTGGGCCTGCGCTTCATGGGAACGGCGCTGGTTTTCTTTGCCATTGGCGGCATTCTGTCCATGCTGATCCGTGCCCAGCTTGCCACCCATCAGGGCGCGTTTCTGGACACCGCACTTTATAACCAGATTTTCACGATGCACGGCAGCATCATGATGTTCCTGTTCGCCATCCCCATGCTGGAAGGGTTGGGTATCTGGCTGTTGCCCAAGCTACTGGGCACACGCGACATGGCCTTTCCACGCCTGACAGCGCTTGGCTACTGGTGCTATCTGTTCGGCGGGTTGATCATGCTGACAGCACTTTTGTTCGGCGTGGCCCCGCATGATGGCTGGTTCATGTATACGCCGCTGTCGGACGCCACCCATTCACCCGGCATCAATGCCGATGTCTGGCTATTGGGTGTGACCTTTGTAGAAATTTCGGCTGTCGCGGCGGCGGTCGAGATTACCGTCACCATCCTGCGCCAGCGCGCGCCGGGAATGCGGCTGACCGAAATGCCGCTATTCGCGTGGTATATGCTGGGCACAAGCGTGATGATGCTGGTGGGCTTTCCGCCGCTCATTGCAGGCTCGGTCCTGCTGGAGTTGGAGCGCGCCTTTGGCTGGCCGTTCTTTGACCCGACACGCGGGGGCGACCCGCTGCTGTGGCAACACCTGTTCTGGCTGTTCGGCCACCCGGAGGTGTATATTATCTTTCTGCCTGCTGCGGGCGCGATGTCGATGATCATTCCCGTCATGTGCCGCACAACTATTCTGGGCTACGGGGCAATTGTCGCTGCCATATTGGCGCTGGTATTCCTGTCTTTCGGGCTGTGGGTGCACCATATGTTCACCGTGGGCATTCCACATATGGCGCTGGCCTTTTTCTCGGCGGCATCGGTGCTGGTGGCGGTGCCGACGGCAGTGCAGGTTTTCGCGTGGATCGGCACCATGTGGAAAGGTCATCCGCAATTTCATCTACCGATGTATCACATCCTTGGCTTTTTCCTGACCTTCGTCATGGGTGGGCTGACAGGGGTTATGCTGGCCATCGTGCCGTTCAACTGGCAGGCCCACGACACGGCCTTTGTCACAGCGCATCTGCATTATGTGCTGATCGGGGGGTTCGTATTCCCCATGATGGCAGCGGCAACCTACTGGCTGCCGCTCATCTCGGGCAAGCGCCGCGTGAAGGGCTTGGGCGAGGCGGCGTTCTGGGTGATCCTGCTGGGGTTTCACGGCACGTTTTTCATCATGCACCTGACTGGATTGCTGGGAATGCCGCGCCGGATAGATGTCTATCCTGACAACCCCGAATGGGTCTGGTTGAACCTGACCTCGTCCATCTTCAGTTTCGTGCTGACCATAGGCTTTGCAATGTTTGTGCTGGACCTGATCTTGCAGGTGATACTTGGCAAACGCGAAAGCCGCGATCCGTGGCGCGCACCAACGCTGGACTGGGCAATGCCGATCCCCTCGCCCAGCTATAACTTCGCCTCGATCCCCATCCCGCAACATCTTGGCAAATCCGCACGCGCGGTCGTGTTGTCACTGGCACGCGGTGAAGGGGCGTTGGCAGGCGCGCCAAGGGGGCGACGGGAACTCTTGGTCACATCCGTGGGTGATGCGCAGCCGCATCACGTGGCGATCCTGCCAGGCAACACGGCCCTGCCCTTGTGGCTCTCGACCAGTATCGGGGTGTTCGTACTGCTGATGCTGGCCGGCCAGTATGCATTGGCGGGCCTTGCCTTGGTGCCGGTGGCGGTGCTGATCTGGGTCTGGGCGCGGGGCATGACCCCGACTGGCGATCTGGGCGAAGTCGAAGCCGCGCCGGGGTTGCACCTGCCGATCCATCACCGCACACCGCAGAGCCTTGGCAAGACCGGGCTAACCGCATTTCTTGTGGCAGATGGCACTTTGTTCGCCTCGCTCATGTTCGGGGTCGCGTTCTTGTCGGTGGTCACACCCGGCGCTGCCCCCCCTATCGCAGCGGCGCAAACCCTGCCCAGCGCGGTTGGGCTTGCTGTAATTGCCAGCGCACTTGTTCTGGCTGCCAAATGCGCGCAGGCCAGCATGCGGAGTGCTGCGGCCCTTGGGCTGGCGGCAAACCTTCTTGCGCTGCTGGTGCTGTTATGGTTGGCCTTGACCCGGATGGATGACCCCACAGGCCATGCGCGCGACGCCTTGCGCGCGGCACTTGCCGGTTATGTCGGGCTGCATGTTCTGGTTGCCGCTGGCATGGTCGCTTTTGTGCTGGACCAGTTCCGGCGCGGCGAGATCAACACCTTGACCAAAGGCGCATTTGGCGCTTGGCGGTTGTGGCAGCGGTTCACAGCGGTGGTGGCGCTGATCTCGGCGCTGGTACTTGTGACG
>SLAT01000108.1 GCA_007126715.1 Roseinatronobacter sp. | reverse complement strand
TGCGCTGCCTGAACCGGATGAATGACCTTGTCGACGGGCTGAGGATTGACGGCAGGATCACGGTGGACGGCTTCGACATATACGGCAAGGGCGTCGATGTGATTGCATTGCGCAAACGCATGGGGATGGTGTTTCAAAAGCCCAACCCCTTTGCCATGTCGATCTATGACAATATCACCTACCCTTTGCGGGTGGATGGTGTGACGAAGAAATCCATCCTTGATGAAACGGTCGAGCGCGCGCTGCAACAGGCCGCCTTGTGGAAAGAGGTGAAAGACCGCTTGCAGGAAAGCGCGCTGGGGTTGTCCGGCGGCCAGCAACAGCGCTTGTGCATCGCACGCGCTGTCGCCTCTGACCCCGAGGTTCTGCTGATGGACGAGCCGTGTTCCGCACTGGACCCGATTGCAACGGCGCGGATCGAGGAATTGATCGAGGAATTGAAGGGCACATATTCCATTGTCATGGTCACACACTCTATGGCGCAGGCCGCACGGGTGTCGGACAACACCGCTTTCATGTATCTTGGGCGTCTGATCGAGTTCGGTGCGACCGAAACGATCTTTACCAATCCGAAGAAAAGCCGCACCAATGACTATGTCACCGGGCGGTTTGGATAACCCTAGATGAACGACACGGCATTGCAGGCCCTGATTTCAGCCTTTCCCGATCCGGTCCTGCTGGTCGATCCCGAAGGTTTCGTGATTACGGCCAATCCTCCGGCGATCGACCTGTTCGGCGCGCGCATACGCGGTGCGCAGTTGCGCGCGCATCTGCGCCAGCCAGAGGTATCGGCCATGCTGGAGCGGGTCTTTGCCGGGTCTGACGGTGAAAGCGCCAACTTCCAGTCGCATGGTGCGCAGTTTGAATCCATCTGGCAGGTCACGGCACGGCGTATGGATGGGCGGCGGACCGTCATCACCTTGCGCGACATCTCGGACCTGGAAGCGGCCAGCGCCCAGCGGCGCGATTTCGTTGCGAATGTCAGCCATGAATTGCGCTCTCCCCTGACGGTCCTGGCCGGGTTTGTCGAAACGCTGCAAGGCCCGGCAGGCGAAGACCCGCAGGCACGGACCGAGTTTCTGGGCATCATGGCAGAACAGGCCTCGCGCATGACCGGACTGGTGGCAGATCTGTTGTCGCTTTCCCGGGTTGAAAGTGTCGAGAAGATCCGGCCGCGCGGCGCTGTTGCGCTGGATTCTGTCATCCGCGCAACGCTGGCGGCCTTGCGCCCGCAGATCGAGAATGCGGGGCTGACCGTGACCTGCGATCTGCCGGACCTGCCCGAGATACCCGGCGATTATGACCAGCTTGTGCAGGTTTATCATAATCTGGTCGAGAATGCCTTGAAATACGGTGCCAGCGGCGGGCGGGTCGAGATTACCGGACAGCACCTAGCCAGCATGCCCGGCTATGATGGCGCGGTGCTGCGCATTTCTGTCAGGGATTACGGCGAAGGGATCGAGCCGATCTATCTGCCCCGCCTGACAGAGCGGTTTTACCGCGTGGACAAGGCGCGGTCGCGCGAAAGCGGTGGCACAGGGCTTGGGCTTGCCATCGTCAAGCATATTCTGGGGCGCCATCGCGGGCGCCTTGTCATTCAATCCCAGCCGGGGCAAGGGGCACGGTTTGACACAATCCTGCCCTGTAGCTGAAAATTGTCACATCCCTGTCATATCTCGGCAGTATCCCGTCATTGTGGAGAAGGACCAACACTATGAAACCGCATACGCTTTCGGCCTTTGATCGTGATCTTGAAGCCATCAGCCTGAACGTGCTGGCGATGGGCGGACATGTCGAAGCCGCGATCATGAACGCCGCCCGCGCGCTTGAAAACCGCGACGAAGACCTTGCCGCGCAGGTCGTGCAGGGTGACAAGGTGATCGACGCTGCCGAGGAAGAGATCAACAATCAGGTCGTGCGCCTGCTGGCCCTGCGCCAGCCCCATGCCGATGATCTGCGCGCCGCCGTGGCCGTCATGAAAATGGCAGGAGAGTTGGAGCGGCTGGGCGATTACGCCAAGAACATGGGCAAACGCGTGCCCGTCCTGATCAATGCGCCCATGATCGAAGGTGCGGCAGGTGCGCTACGGCGCCAGGCGCGGCTGGTCGGGCAGATGCTCAAAGACATGCTGGATGCCTTTGCACGGATGGATGCAGACCTTGCCCGCGATGTCATCAGCCGCGACATTGAAGTGGATGACATGACCAATGCCCTGTTTCGGGAATTCATCACCCATATGATGGAAGATCCGCGCAATATCACACCTTGTCTGCATTACGTCTTTATTGCCAAAAATATCGAACGCATGGGCGATCTGGTCACGCATGGCGCCGAACAGGTGATCTTCGTCACCGAAGGCAGACACGCCGAGCCGCGCGAAAAGGGCCATTCCACTGCGACGATTGCGGCCCCGAAGGAGTGAACTTTATGTCGGATGCCGATACCCCGCTGGTTCTGATCGTCGATGACGAACCTGCACAGGTTGCACTGCTAAGCTACAACCTGAAAGCTGCGGGGTTTCGCATCGCAACCGCCAAAGACGGCGAGGAAGCCGTGCTGGCCGTGGCCGAGCTTGGCCCCGATGTGATCTTGCTGGACTGGATGCTTCCGCGCTTGTCAGGGCTGGAAGCCTGCCGCCAGATCAGGGCCACCCCCGAGGGGCGCGAAGCCTCTATCATCATGGTTTCTGCCCGCTCTGAAGAAGGTGACCGCGTGCGCGGGCTGGATACGGGCGCGGATGACTACATCATCAAACCCTATTCCGTCGCTGAATTGATCGCACGCGTGCGCGCCAACCTGCGCCGTCTGCGCCCGACCAGTACGGGGCAGGCCCTGCAATATAACGATATCCGTCTGGAACCTGACAGCTACCGCGTGATGCGTGGCAGTGAAAACCTGCATCTTGGGCCGACAGAGTTCCGGCTTCTTGCGGCCTTTATGGAACGTCCCGGAAAAGTCTGGACGCGCGAGGCGTTGCTAGACCGGGTCTGGGGGCGGGATATCTATATCGACACCCGCACGGTTGATGTGCATGTCGGACGCCTGCGCAAGACCTTATGCGCTGCAGGTGGCGACGACCCCATCCGCACGGTGCGCGGTGCCGGTTACGCGATGGGCTAAGCGCCCGCATACGAACCAAACCAGCCAACACACTCGTGTTCGCCACCTGACGAAAGGTTCCCGCGCCCTATGCGATGCTTTCACGACAGGGGGCTATGCGGGACATTTCAGACCCAGAGAAGCTGAGGACAAAGCCGCGCAGCGTCGGGCCGCGGTGCGGCGATCCACGGTTGACTCTATAGCGCTTTATGCTGGCCCAATCCGCGCAAGATCAGATCCTTGCGCTGGTGGCAGCCAAATCGCCGTGCCCGTGGGCGGCCCGGCGATGCGCGGCGGCCTTCGGCCTTGCTTCCGCGCTTGGTGCTTTCATCTACCGTCCGCAACGCCCTGCAAGCGGTCATCGGGTATCTTGTGTCAGGTGGCAAACACTAGCCACACGGTCACAGCCAGCGCGCGAATCGCGCCCATGCTGTGCTGACACGCGTCTCGACATGCGGGTCGCAAGCGCCTTGCGCATGCCCATGCAATGGTTTTGCACAAAATTCTGGCAAATAATCACCCGACAGGAAAAAATGTTTCTTGCAAGTTGAACTTATCCGCGGCTACACCTAATTTGACTTTAAACTCCAATTCGTAAAAGGAGCAGCACGGATGTGCGGAATTGTTGGATTGTTCCTGAAAGACAAATCACTGGAACCAGAATTAGGCAAGTTGCTGACAGATATGCTGGTCACCATGACCGACCGTGGCCCTGACAGCGCCGGGATTGCGATCTATGGCAACGGCGATGCGGCATTGTCAAAACTCACCGTGCAATCGGATCAGGCCGATGCGGATTTCGCCACACTCGCAGCGGATTTGGGTGCAGCTATCGGGGCAGACGTTGATCTGCGCCG
This sequence comes from Roseinatronobacter sp., assembly GCA_007126715.1. Classification (GTDB taxonomy): domain Bacteria; phylum Pseudomonadota; class Alphaproteobacteria; order Rhodobacterales; family Rhodobacteraceae; genus Roseinatronobacter. The sequence continues at coordinate 12,810 of SLAT01000108.1, read as the reverse complement.
CGCGGATAGCCACGCGGTTCTTAGCCTGCCCGCCGACAAGGCCGAACATGCCCGCGCAGCGCTTGCTGACCTGCGCCCCGGCCTGCGGGTCATGAGCGATGGCACGAATGTCGAAATCTACAAGGCGGTCGGCCTGCCCAAAGATGTGGCCGCACGGTTCAATCTGGCGGCGATGTCAGGGTCGCATGGCATCGGCCATACCCGCATGGCAACCGAATCTGCCGTGACAACTCAAGGCGCGCACCCGTTCTCTACCGGGTCGGACCAGTGTCTTGTGCATAACGGCTCGCTCTCCAACCACAATAACTGGCGGCGCAAATTGCGGCGCGAAGGCGTGCGGATCGAAAGCCAGAATGACACCGAAGTGGGCGCGGCCTATCTGACATGGAAAATGCAGAACGGCGCGTCACTGGGCGAGGCGCTGGAAGGCACATTGGAGGACCTTGACGGGTTTTTCACCTTTGTTGTCGGCACCAAGGACGGCTTTGGCGTGGTGCGCGACCCGATTGCCTGCAAACCTGCTGTTATGGCCGAAACCGATCAATATGTGGCCTTCGGGTCTGAATACCGCGCGCTGGTCAATCTGCCGGGCATCGAAACAGCCCGCGTCTGGGAACCCGAGCCTGCAACTGTCTATTTCTGGAGCCATTGACCCATGCAAAAGATTGATCTTGCAACCCAAACCCTGCGCGAGATGAACGCGACCCTTCAGGCGCAAAAGGACCAGACCAATGCAACCCAGTGGGATATTGAAAACCCGCGCGGTGCACATGCGATTGCGGTAGGTCTGGATGCGCCGATCGAAGTGACCGTGCGGGGATCGACCGGGTATTACTGCGCGGGCATGAACAAGCAGGCAACCGTGCATGTCACAGGCTCTGCCGGGCCGGGTGTGGCTGAAAACATGATGTCGGGCACTGTCATCATCGACGGGGATGCCAGCCAGTATGCAGGCGCAACCGGGCGCGGCGGTCTGCTGGTTATCAAGGGCAATGCCGCATCGCGTTGCGGCATTTCGATGAAGGGTATCGACATCGTCGTTCAGGGCAATATCGGGCATATGTCGGCCTTTATGGGGCAGGCCGGCAATCTGGTTGTCTGTGGCGATGCAGGCGACGCTTTGGGCGATTCGCTGTATGAAGCGCGGCTGTTCGTGCGCGGTTCGGTCAAAAGCCTTGGCGCTGATTGCGTTGAGAAAGAGGTGCGCCCCGAACATCTGGAAATCCTGCGCGATCTGCTGGAACGTGCTGGAATTGACGCCAAACCAGAGGAATTCCGCCGCTACGGATCAGCCCGCAAGCTTTATAATTTTGATGTCGACAATGCTGCGGCTTATTAAGGATAGATGGTCATGAATGAACACGACAAACGCATTCCGCAGACAGTGCCGATCCAGTCCGCGACCTTTTCAAACCCGATCAATGCCGAAATCCGGCGTGCGGCGGCAACGGGAATTTATGACATTCGCGGAGGCGGTGCAAAGCGCAAGGTTCCGCATTTCGATGATCTGTTGTTTCTGGGCGCGTCCATCAGCCGCTATCCGCTGGAAGGCTACCGCGAGAAATGCGACACCAGCGTGACACTTGGCACGCGTTTTGCCAAGAACCCGATCAAGCTGGACATTCCCATCACCATCGCGGGCATGAGCTTTGGCGCGCTGTCGGCACAGGCCAAGGAAGCGCTGGGGCGCGGCGCGTCGGCGGCGGGCACCTCGACCACCACAGGCGATGGCGGCATGACCGAGGAAGAGCGCGGGCATTCGAAAACACTTGTCTATCAATACCTGCCCTCGCGCTATGGTATGAACCCTGATGACCTGCGCCGGGCAGATGCGATTGAAATCGTGGTGGGTCAGGGTGCCAAACCGGGCGGCGGTGGCATGTTGCTGGGCCAGAAGATTTCCGACCGTGTGGCCGAAATGCGCACCCTGCCCAAAGGGATCGACCAGCGCTCGGCCTGTCGTCACCCTGACTGGACAGGCCCGGATGATCTGGAAATCAAGATATTGGAATTGCGCGAGATCACAGGCTGGCGCGTGCCGATCTATGTGAAAGTAGGCGGCACACGGCCCTATTATGACACCGCGCTGGCAGTGAAAGCCGGAGCGGATGTGGTTGTCCTTGACGGGATGCAGGGCGGCACAGCCGCTACGCAGGATGTGTTCATCGAGAATGTGGGCCTGCCGACACTGGCCTGCATCCGCCCCGCCGTGCGCGCGTTGCAGGATCTTGGCATGCACCGCGAAGTGCAACTGATCGTCTCGGGCGGGATTCGTACTGGCGCGGATGTCGCCAAGGCGATGGCTTTGGGCGCGGATGCGGTGGCCATTGGCACGGCGGCATTAATTGCGCTGGGGGATAATGACCCCAAATGGGAGGCCGAGTATCAGAAACTGGGCACCACCACCGGCGCTTATGACGACTGGCACGAAGGGCGCGACCCCGCAGGCATTACCACACAAGACCCCGAACTTGCCGCACGACTGGACCCGGTTGAGGCAGGTCGCCGCCTTCGCAACTACCTGAAGGTCATGACGCTGGAGGCGCAGACCATCGCGCGCGCCTGCGGCCATAACCATCTGCACAATCTCGAACCAGAAGACCTTTGTGCCCTGACCATGGAGGCCGCAGCAATGGCCCAGATCCCGCTGGCAGGCACAGATTGGTATCCGGGCAAGCCCGGCACCGGTTACTGAAACCCGCGCGGGTCAGACACAGGTCTGGCCCGCGTTTTCACTTGTTTAAACACGCGACCAACAGGGACAGGACAGCATGACACAAGATCTTGCAAAATTCGCAGCCGAACGCGGCGTCAAATATTTCATGATCTCTTTCACCGATCTTTTCGGCTATCAGCGCGCAAAGCTGGTGCCTGCGCAAGCCATCGCCGATATGCAGGAAGATGGCGCTGGGTTTGCAGGGTTTGCCACATGGCTGGACCTGACGCCCGCGCATCCTGACATGCTGGCGGTGCCGGACCCGGCGTCGGTCATCCAACTGCCGTGGAAGCCTGAAGTGGCATGGGTTGCGGCAGATTGCGTTATGGAAGGGCAGGATGTGGCCCAGGCGCCGCGCAATGTGCTGCGCCGCCAGATCGCCGAGGCTGCGAAGGAAGGGCTGCATGTCAAGACCGGGATCGAGGCTGAATTCTTTCTGCTGACCCCGGATGGCAAGCAGATATCCGACCCGTTCGATACCGCCGAAAAGCCCTGTTATGACCAGCAGGCCGTAATGCGCCGCTATGAGGTCGTGCGCGAGATTTGCGATTACATGCTTGATCTGGGCTGGGGGCCGTATCAGACCGACCACGAGGATGCCAATGGCCAGTTCGAGATGAACTGGGAATTCGACGATGTCCTTGCCACCGCCGACAAGCACAGTTTCTTCAAATTCATGGTCAAATCCGTGGCCGAAGCACATGGGTTTCGCGCCACTTTCATGCCCAAACCCATCGAAGGGCTGACTGGCAATGGCTGCCATGTTCATGTCTCGGTCTGGGATGCGCCGGGCCGGGGCAAGGGCAAGAACGCCTTTGCCGCCGAGAAGGGCGAAGGCCCGACGCGCGAGTTGGGGCTGTCTGAACAGGGCGCGCAATTCCTTGGCGGGATCATGAAGCATGCAAGCGCGCTGGCCGCGATCACCAACCCCACAGTGAACAGCTACAAGCGTATCAATGCGCCACGCACCACGTCCGGGGCCACATGGGCCCCCAATTCGGTGACATGGACCGGCAATAACCGCACCCATATGGTGCGCGTGCCCGGGCCGGGGCGGTTTGAGTTGCGCCTGCCCGATGGCGCGGCCAACCCCTATCTGCTGCAAGCCGTTATCATCGCCGCCGGGATGAGCGGCATTCATTCCAAGGCGGACCCCGGCAAGCGTTGGGATATCGACATGTATGCCGAAGGCCACAAGGTCGAAGGCGCGCCGAAACTGCCGCTGAACATGCTGGATGCGCTGCGCGCCTATGAGGCGGATTCAGAGTTGATGGAGATGATGGGCACCGATTTCTCTGCCGCATTCCTGAAACTGAAAAAGCGCGAATGGAATTCCTTCGTGTCGCATTTCAGCCGCTGGGAACGCGAAAACACGCTCGATATCTGAAACCCCTCCCCCCTCTCGGGCATCAATTGCCTGAGAGGGGCCACACCCGCCACCCGCTTGCGGGGGTTGCCAAGTTGCCGGTCTGGACCAGATACTGAACCACAGGCATTCTAGCGGGATACACAGGATCATGGTCAACACCCCCCCTGTCGCAACAGGTCAGGCCCTCAAACTGTTGCATGCAGGCTGGGAGGCACAGCGCGCAGACGGGTTGCTGGCAAGCTGGATGCTGCATGGCCGCCCCGGCATCGGCAAGACCGAGATTGTCCAGAAATTCGCCCATGACATCGGTGCGCGCCTGTATGACCTTCGCCTGACGACGATAGAGCCGCAAGACCTGCGCGGCCTGCCCTTCTTTGACCTTGAGGCAAAGCGCACAGTCTGGTTCCGGCCCGAAGACCTGCCAGATGACCCGGACACCCCTTCGGTTCTGTTTCTGGATGAACTGACCGCAGCCCCACCGCATCTGCAACCGACTGTTTACGGGTTGTTGCAGGAACGCCGCGTCGGCCCGCACAAGCTGCCCGACAGTTGTTTTCTGATTGCGGCAGGAAATATGGTAGAGGATGGGGCGATTGCCTATGAAATGGGAACTGCGCTGTCTGACAGGCTGATCCATCTGCGGCTTGGAGCCAGTGCCGACGACTGGTTGCGCAACTATGCCGTGCCTCATGCGCTGGACCCTGCCGTGATTGCCTTTATCCGCACAAGGCCGGAATGTCTGGACACGATCGAGGACGCCTTGCGCCGGGGCGAGATGATCGCCTGCACCCCGCGTTCATGGGCGCGGGTGTCGGCGTTGATGCGCAGCATCAAGGATCGCAGCCTGCGCAACACAGCAATTGCCGGGGTTCTGGGAGAGACTGTTGCGGCAGAGTTCCGGCTGATCGCCGAAGATATTGCCGCCACAGTTCAATTAGAGGCATTGCTGGAAGCGAAAGACCGTCTGGCCCTCTACCCTGCTGCACTGCATGGTATGACGGCGCTCGTCTATGCGCTGGTCACGCGGGCCGATGCGCAGAACCTGCCGCAGATCATCGAGATCATGGCCGAATTGCGGGCTTTGGGTAAATTGCGCGGCGCGCCCTTTGATGCCATGCCACTGGCGGAACTTGGCACGCATGGGTTTGAATTGCTGATCGCCAAGGCGCTGGAGCATGGCTGGCAGGACGCCTTTCTGACCTCGCCTGCCTATGCCGCTTATGCTCGTGAACGCGATGCGTCGGGCCTTGGTTGAAATGCGCCACTCGACCCGCGCGACCGCAGCCTTGCAGGCGCTCACCGAACAGGACCCCGCACTGGCCGCACTCTCGCTCTGGTGTCAGCACCGCGATGATGACGGCATTTTGCTGGCCGAAACTCGGGGCAGTGAAATCCGTTATGGCGCTGGCTTTGGTGACCTGCCCTTGCACGAGCAGATCGGGCTTGCCGGTCATCATATCCTGCATGTGGCGCTGCAACATCCCGGCCGGATGCAAGCGATGGCGGAACGGATGGGCGCGGAATTCGCGCCCGATATCTGGCAGATCGGCTGCGATGCGTTGATTAATGAGGCGCTTCTGGCGGCGGGCCACGCCCTGCCCCGCCCGGCGCTGACCCTCTCAAACCTGCTGCAATCCGTGGGTGCAAAAGCGGATGCGGGCAATCCGCTGGCCGAATGGGATGCAGAAAGGTTGTATCACCGCCTTAAGCAATCCGGGGGTAATGGGGCGCAGAATGCGCGCCAAGGCAGCGATACCGCCGCCCTTGCGCGCGCGCATGCTGCACAAAGCGGGTTTCAGCCGGATTTCACGTCTGACGAGGCGGCAGCGGATGAAAGCGCTGCGCCAGATCACGCGGATACAGGGGATTGGCGCGCGCATCTGGCCCGCGCGCTGTCTGCGGGTCGTACTGCCGGGGTGGGTTTGGGCGCGCTGGGGTTGCGGCTGGCCGATCTTCCGCAGCCGCATATCCCTTGGGAACTGGTTCTGCGCCGGCTACTGTTGCGCGCCACACTTCAGCGCCCCGCCCCCAGCACTGCGCGGCCCGCGCGCCGCTGGCTGGCGCAGGCCGGACTTGCAGTGCAATCCGGCGCGCCCTTGCCTGCATGGCAACCCCGCCTGCAAGCACCGCAGGCAAGCCCGTCAATTGCCGTTGCGCTGGATTGCTCTGGCTCGATCCCGACCGAGGTCTTGCGCCGCCTTGTTGCCGAAACCGGTGGAATTGCCCGGCGGATGCAGGCCCGCTTGACCCTGATGGTCTTTGATGAGGACATCCGCAGCGAGATCACGCTGGACCCTTCCAACTGGCGCCAGACCCTTGCCACGCTGGACCTGCCCGAAGGCGGCGGCACCGATTTCCGCCCAGTGCTGGCGCGTGCATCGGCGCTATCAGCCTCGGTTCTGATCGTATTGAGTGACCTCGACGGCCCCGCAGGCGAAAGACGCCCGAACTGCCCTGTCATCTGGGCAAGCCCACAGGCACAACCACGCGCCATGCCCTTTGGGCATGTCCTCTCACTCGCCCGCTGAACGCGCCGCCATCAGTGCCGCCATGCGTGCATGGGCCGAGACTTGCACAGGCTCGAAGCTGACATCATGTATCTCGATCTTTCGCGCCAACCCGATGCGTTGCAAGGCACGTTCGGTCAGCGGCGGCACGAAAAGCGTGTCTTCGATCAAGGCGCGCTCTTGTGCATCCAGCGCCAACAGTTCTGGCCCCTCATCCGACTGGACGGATACCAGCGACAAGGGCGCGACCCGCAGCAGATCGGATTGCTCGATCACCAGATGCAGACACCCCGATTGCAACCCCCGCCCCGCTGCGATTTTTGTCAGGATCGCGCGCGCACGTGCGCGCAGCATGTCCAGCCCGCTATCGGCCTGCGCCTCGGATACAAGGGCTGCACGTTGGGTTGATGTGGCACGCAGCAGGCGCGCTTCGACCAGATAAATGGCAATCAGCATCAGGATCGGCGCTTTTGCGATGATGATCGCGTAGTCCTGCCAGACCAGCGCCGCGACGACAAAGGGCAGCAATGCAAGCGCGTAGCGCAACACCTCTGTTTCGAACACCACGCGCAACCATAGCCGCCAGCCCCCATTGCGCGGCCACAGGATCGTGCGCCCCAGAAACCGCCGGGGCAGCCAGCGGATATCCAGTGCAGTGCGATTGGCAACTGTGTCGGGGCTAAGAATGAACATGATCGTAATTATGGCGCGGAATGGTGCGCCATCAAGTCGGGTTTTGCAAAGGGCGCGCCAGATGTGACTGCATTGACCTTGCCTGCCCCTGTCCCATCTTTGTCTGGGTGCGTATACAGAACCGGACCTGCGAACAAGCGCTGGCCGAAGGGAATGGGGTGGCATGAAGAATTCCGGGAAAGCCTGTCTGCTGACAGGGGCCTCTCACGGTTTGGGGCTGGCATTGGCGCAGGAACTCGTCGCGCGGGGCTATCATGTGCTGGGCACCGGGCGCAGACCCTTGCACGAGCTGCCCACCGATTACCCCGATTGTGCCTATCTGCAGGTTGATCTGACGCAAGCGGACGCAGCGGCACGTATCGCGGAATGGACCGCGCAAGAAGTGCCGGGTCCATTGCCCCTTGCGATCCTGAATGCAGGTGCAGGGCGGTATCGTCCCCTTTCTGAAGAAACAGCCGCAGAGATGGCAGAGGTGCTCCAGATCAATTTCGACGCCAATCTGCACCTGACCCATATGCTGCACCCGAAATTGCAGGGCGGCACGCTGGGGTTGATCGGCTCGGTCGCGCATAGGGGGGCGGCGGGGATGCCGGTCTATGCTGCCAGCAAGGGTGCGCTGGACGGGTTCGGCCGCGCGCTGGCGGAAGAATGGCGCGGCACGGTGCGGGTGCGGGTGCTGCACCCCGGCCCGGTCGCAACCGGTATGTCAGAGCGCGCGGGTCGCCCGCGCGACATGATGGACAGCCTGTTCCTGTCACCCCGCGCGGTAGCGATGACGCTTCTGGACCGGCTGAACACCGCGCGCGGAGCGGACAGGCAGGTGGTTTCTTTCGCGCAAGTGGCGCGGCATATGCTGTGGCGAAAACTGGCAGGGGGGCGCGCGTGATGAACATCTTACTGACAGGGGCGGCCAGCGGTCTGGGCGCAGCACTGCTGCATGACTGCATTGCGCGGGGCGATAGCATAACGGTAATTGACGTCGGCGAGTGCCCCCCAGATATGCCTGAAACCGTGACATGGCTGCGCCATGATCTGTCCGCCATCGACCCTGTCCTATGGGATGAGATCAGTACTGCCTTCGCCCGACACGGCCCATTCGATCTGGCGGTGCTAAGTGCTGGTATCAGTGCAACCGGCCCGTTTGAGGCCATCAGCCCGCAGGCGCACCGGCAGGTTAGCCGGGTCAATCTGCATGCGCCGATGCGCCTAAGCCTTGAGTTACAGCAGCGCAACGCATTGGCCGCAGGCGGGCGGCTGGTATTTGTCGCGTCGCTGTCGTGTTTCACGGGTTATCCCGGCGCGGCCAGCTACGCCGCCAGCAAGGACGGATTGGCGGCGTTTGCGCGTTCGTTGCGCAAGCCGATGCGGCGTGCGGGCGTTGCCGTGCAACTGTTGTGCCCCGGACCGATGGACACCCCCCACGCCACCCGCTACGCGCCCAAGGGCGCACGCGCCGACCGCCGTATCGCGCCAGAAAAGGTTGCGCAGATGGTGCTTGACGCGCCCCGCGCGCGTTTCGTTCTGCTGCCGGGTGCCGGTGCGAAACTGGCCGCGATGCTGGGCCGACTTGCGCCAGAGCTGATGACACGGATCATGGGCCGGGTGCTGTTTGCCAAACTCAAGGACCAGACGATGCTCTAGGTCAGCTTTGCGCGAAAAACCTGCCGGTCATTTGCGGCGGGTCAAGCGCGTGAACCCACCGCGCATTGCCGCACCGCACCCACACTGCGCCGCGTGTTGCGCTCATCCAGCACCCGCAAAGCCCCCCGGCATTCATTGAGCAACGCGCAAATCAGGGCCGCGCCGTCACACTCAGGGCCTGGGCTTGCCAGCGCCAAACCGCGCAGCGCTGGCATGGATCAGGCTTGCACCAGCCTCAACCCAAAGCGCGCGCGGGGTGGTGAAGTGCTCGACATGGCTGCTGACGGGCGCGACCGGCAAGCCCTCTGTGTCGTCCCGCAAGAGCGCTTGCGCCGCTCTCAGACCGAACACGGTGCCCGGCCCAATACCACGTCCTGAATAGCCAAAACACGCAAGCGCATTCGGGCCAAATGCCACAATTCTGGGAAGATGGTCGCTGGTCATGGCGATACGTCCCGCCCAGCCATGACGCAGGGTGTACCCTTTCAGGGCCGGGAACAAAGCGGCAAGTTTGCGCTGTGCCCAAGCGCCATGAAGCCTGCCGGCAACCCCCTCGCCATTGCCGATCCCGCCAAGAATCAGCCGTCCGGCCTGATCCATGCGCATTGAGGACATCACAAGCGCCGTGTCCCAGCACCCCTCCGCCCCCGCCAGAATGGTCTTGCGCAGCGACTCTGGCAACGGGTCCGTGGCGTATTGACTGTAATATACCGGCACAAAGCGGGGCTGGAAGGGCGCAATTATCCCAAGGTGATAGGCATTGGTCGCGACCAGAATTTTGCGTGCGCGCACCGTATGGCCATTGCTGCGCAAGACCCAATCGCCATCCGCGTGATCAAGGCTGGTCACCGGGCTTTGTATGTGCAGCGCGGCACCTGCCGACTGCGCAGCCCGTGCCAGCCCCTGCACATAGGCCAGCGGCTGGATCGTGCCTGCGCGCGGGTCAAACAAAGCGCCGTGAAACTGGTCAGTGCCCACCCTGCGCGCTGTCTCCTGCGCATCCAGCAAGCTCAGTGGCGCGCCCAGCCCCACCCCTTGACGGAAACGCTCCTGCAAATCCCGCAGGCCCGCAGCAGAATGCGCCAGATGCAAGGTGCCGTTGCGCGTCGCCTCGCAATCAATGCTCTCGCGTGCGATCAGCGCAAAGACCTGCTCGGGTGCCTGTGCCAAGGTCTGGATCAGATGCAGACCGGCTGGCTGCCCCATCTGGTCGATCACGGCTTGCGGTGGCAGCCACAGCCCGGCATTGACCAGCCCGACATTGCGCCCCGATCCGCCATGCCCGACTTGCTCTGCCTCCAGCAAGCAGACCGATGCGCCCGCCCGCGCAGCCTCTAGCGCGGCCGAACAGCCGGTGAAGCCGCCCCCGATCACGGCCAGATCAACACTCAGATTATCCGATAGGGGTTGCGCATGAACCTCTTCGCGGCTGGTTGCGTGCCAGAGGTTCGGCTCAGATATCAAAGCGCACCCCTTGCGCCAGTGGCAATTCAGCGGAGTAATTCACCGTACAGGTCTGGCGGCGCATATACCCTTTCCACGCGTCAGACCCACTTTCACGCCCACCGCCAGTTTCCTTTTCACCGCCAAAGGCCCCACCGATTTCGGCACCTGATGGGCCGATATTGACATTGGCAATCCCGCAATCGGACCCCGAAGCCGACAAGAAGGTTTCAGCCTCGCGCAGGTTCAGCGTGAAAATGCATGATGACAGCCCTTGCGGAACATCATTTTGCATCGCGATCGCGTCTTCCAGCGTGTCATATCCCATTACATAAAGGATGGGCGCAAAGGTTTCCTCGCGCACGCACTCCGTCTGGCTGGGCATGTCCACCAGCGCGGGCGTGACATAGGCCCCGCCCTGCGGCACGCCATCGGACACGCTTTCGCCACCATGCACGGTGCCGCCATCAGCGCGCGCACGGTCCAGTTGCTCCAACATGCGCGCCCGCGCGCCATTATCCACCAGCGGGCCGACCAGCGTGCCAGATTTGCGCGGGTCACCGACAGGAAGCGTGGCATAAGCCGCTTTCAGTTTTTCAACCAGCCCCTCGCGGATTGAGTTGTGCACGATCAGGCGGCGCAGCGATGTGCAGCGTTGCCCGGCAGTGCCAACAGCGCTGAACACAATGGCACGCACAGCCATGTCCAGATCGGCAGATGGGGCGACGATCATGGCGTTGTTTCCGCCCAGTTCCAGAATTGGCCGACCGAACCGCGCCATGACCTTAGGCCCGACAATGCTGCCCATCCGCGTGGAACCCGTGGCCGAGACAATCGGCACATCACGGCTATCAACCAAGGCTGCCCCAATCTCTGGCCCGCCAATGACTAGCTGGCTTAGACCCTCGGGCGCATCGCGGAACTTGGCAAGCGCGCGCTCCAGACATTTATGTGCGGCCATCGCGGTTAGTGGCGATTTCTCGGATGGTTTCCAGATGATCGGATTGCCGCAGACCAGTGCGAGAGCCGCATTCCATGACCAGACGGCAACCGGGAAATTGAAGGCCGAGATTATTCCGACTGGCCCCATCGGGTGCCAGGTTTCCGCCATGCGGTGACCGGGGCGTTCAGAGGCAATGGTCAGGCCATAAAGCTGGCGCGACAGGCCCACGGCGAAGTCGCAGATATCAATCATCTCTTGCACTTCGCCAAGGCCCTCGGATGTGATCTTGCCTGCGTCCAGCGTGACCAGCGCGCCCAAATCCGCCTTGGCGCTGCGCAATTCCTCTCCGAACAGCCGGACCAACTCGCCCCGGCGCGGGGCAGGCACAGTGCGCCATGACCGAAAGGCAACCTGCGCGCGCGCGATGATGGCGGGCATCTCGTCAGCAGTGGTTTCATGCAGGTGCGCCACTTCGGCCCCGTCAATGGGGGAATACACAGCAAGCGAGCCGCCTGTCAGTTCAGCCTTGGTCAGGCCAGCGGCGACAAGAGTTGCATCATGGGTCATGGTTGTGGCTCCTTCATCTGTAACGGATGGCCGAATGCCTGCACGACGCCCAATCTGGGTGCAATCGCCTACATGTCGGCCCTTGGACACTCTCCCGCCCGGTTGCTGGCAGGCATTGAGGCATGTTCACCATCCACACCGGCAAATGACAAGTGCAGTTTGGTGACCGTCACAGACACGCTCCGGTGCCGCAGTGCATGGCATTGTCTCTACAGGCAACCCGTGGCTCTATGCGCAGTCTCGCTCAGTCGCGCACGACATAAACGGATTGTTTTGCATGGCGCACGATCCGTGCGGCATTCGGGCCAAGCAGGTAGTCTTTCGCTTCGGGACGGTGCGCGGCAAGAATGATCAGGTCAACCTCCAGCTTATCTGCGGCGCGCAATATCTCGTCGTAAATATTGCCATGCAGAATATGCGGGTGAACTTCGACCGAGCCGGGAATATTCTGCTTGACCCAGTTGCGCAATGCCTCGCCAAACTGGTGCAACGCAGTCTGTTCAAAGCCTGCCTTGAAAAACGTACCGACAAGGGACAGGCCGAAATCCGGCAAGACACTGACAACATGTAATTCGCCCCCTGTGACCAGCATCTGCTGCGCCTCGGCCAGTGGTTTCATCCATGAAGCGGGTGAATTCAGGTCTATCGGCAACAAGATCTTTTTCGCCATGATCCCCTCCGTTTGCAGTGGTCCTTGCGCGGTCTGCGCTGGGCAAAACCTGCCGTCAGGCGTGCTGATCCGATTGGACATGACACGCAGCACAGAAGCAACCCTAAATTGTGATTGCAGAGATTTGGTGAAACCGAATGCGGTCGCTGTCGCGGGCTACCGCTATAAGGCACCCCCACCCGCGGCATTGTGCAGGGGGCGTTGTGCAGGGGAAGTTGTGCAGGGGAAGTTGTGCAGGGGAAGTTGTGCAGGGGAAGTTGT
>SLAT01000036.1 GCA_007126715.1 Roseinatronobacter sp. | reverse complement strand
TCGCCGCTAGAGGGTCCCATGAAGGGTCCTATAGGGGGTCCCATGAAAAGGGGAGGCCAGATAAGCCCTTGAAAATAAATAAATTTAAAGGATAAATTTTGCTTGGCGGAGAGAGCGGGATTCGAACCCGCGAGACGGTTTCCCGCCTACACGCTTTCCAGGCGTGCGCCTTCGACCACTCGGCCACCTCTCCGTTGGCTGCCTCTTAGCGCGGAGTTGCTATCTCTTGCAAGGCCAGAGTCGCAGCTTTGCAGTCAAGGTAATTGCGCGTGGCGATTCACGTCCTTGTAAAGCAGATATCGAAAGGGTTCCGGGCCGCCCGCATAGCAGGCTTGCGGGCAAAAAGCGCGCAGCCACATGAAATCACCCGCTTCCACCTCGACCCATTGTTGATTGAGGTGGTAGACTCCCTTTCCTTGTAGCACATATAGCCCGTGCTCCATCACATGCGTTTCGTCGAATGGAATAACCGCGCCTGGCTGCAAGGTGACAATCGTTACATGCATGTCATGGCGCATATCGGCCGGGTCCATGAATCGTGTCGTTGCCCAAGCCCCGTCGGTTTGTGGCATTGGCGTCGCTGGTATGTCACGCTCATTCGCGAAGAATGCCTCGGGTGCGTCCAGACCTGCCACGGTTTGATAGCGTTTTCTGATCCAGTGAAAGACGCACCCTTTTTCAACGGTTGCCCGAATGCTCCAGTCGGCCCCTGCTGGCAGGTAGCAAAACCCGCCTTCATCCATCCTGTGCTCAGAGCCGTCCAGCCAGATCGAGACTTGTCCCTCGACGACGAAAATCGCCCCTTCTGCATTCGGGTCTGTTTCAGGCCGATCACTGCCACCGCCCGATTCAAGCTCGACAATATACTGCGAAAAGGTTTCAGAAAACCCGCTCATGGGCCGTGCGAGAACCCAAAACCGTGCCCCTTGCCAGAAGGGCAGGGCGCTGGTCACGATATCGGACAGCACTCCGCGCGGGATGATTGCGAAGGCTTCTGTGAACATTGCCCGCCCCGTTATCAATTGTGACTGCGGGGGCAGGCCGCCTTTGGGTACGTAATAGTGCTGTGCGGTCGAGCTTGGGGCAGGGGGCATGTGGGCCTCTCTGGAAAATGTCATGCTGACGCTATCAAATCTGCTGATACGAGGCCAGTAAGCAAACCCAAGAGACAGTTTCCAAAATTTCGGTGTAGTCCCGTTCGGACTACACCGAATCGTACCGCTTAGTTTTCTGGCGTCAGTCGCAGCAGGGGTGCGTCCTCGCCATCTGCCAGGACATAGATGAACCCATCTTCTGGCCCAACCGCCACATCGCGGATCCGCAGGTCCTCGCCATCCAGCAATCTGGCGACTTCGCTCAGACCATCGCCTTCTTCCGCCCAAAGCCCAAGATAGCGGTGATACAGGTTGCCAATCAGCAGATGCCCCTGCCAGTCTTCAAAGGCATCACCATCATAGAACACCATGCCCGAAGGCGGATTGTGATTGTCGCGGCCAGCGGGCCAGGAATGAATCGGCGCGACAAAGCCGTCATCGGGTTGATGCGGTTCGGCAAATTGCTCACCTCCGCTATATGTCACCCCTTCCGAGGCGAGCGGCCAGCCAAAATTTGCACCGCGTTCGACGATATTGACCTCATCCCCTCCGGCCTCGCCATGTTCGGCCAACCAGACAGCGCCGGTATCTGGGTGAATGGTCATCGCCTGAATATTGCGGTGCCCATAAGACCAGATCGCGCCCGCTGCACCATCTTGATCGACAAAGGGATTGTCATCGGGAATTTCACCGTCGAGTGTCAGACGGATGACCGCCCCGTTTTCGCTGCTCAGGTCTTGTGAGATATGGGATTCAGAGAAATCCTTGCTGCCCCGATCACCGAAGCCAGCATAGAGAAACCCGTCCTGAAACACGATCCGCGATCCGAAATGCGCACCGCTATCGATGCCGGGCTGGACAACATGAAGCACTTCCAGGTCAGTCAGTGCCAGTGCATCGCGGTCTAATTGCGCACGGCCGATATGGGTGCTGGTTCCGCCCTCTACCGGGGCGACCCAACTCATATACACCCAGCCATCGCTGTCAAAGTTCGGCCCGACAGCGACATCAAGCAGGCCGCCTTGGCCGTCTGACACAACTTCCGGCGCGCCCGAGATCGGCACTACCCCGTCCTCTGTATTCCAAAGCACCACCTCGCCACCACGAAGGGTCACGATGATATCATTATGGTCTGGCAGAAATGCCATACCCCACGGCCGGTCAAGCCCTTCGGCCAGCATGTCGATTGAGTAGCCGTTTTCTGCCTGCGCAGGCATAGCCAGCCCGGCTGCCGCCAATGAGACGAATGCAGTTGTTGATAAACGCATGAAAAACCTCCAGTTAAGTTTTGCATAATTTTACTTGTGCTTGTCCGCTCAGAACTCAACTCACGAATTCGGAAGCCGTTCCGTCTGCAAGCTTGACTCTTGCCGGGTTCAGGCATATGCGAACGGCAATCACCGGAGGTTTACGCTTCCGGTCCTTTGCTGCGGCAAGGATCGCCACCCGCCAGCGCGTTGCGCCCGTGGGTGTAATACTGGTTTGAGGCTCTGTTCGCAGGGCAAGGAGTGACGCATATGTTCGAGAACCTCTCTGAGCGCCTGTCCGGGGTCTTTGACCGGCTGACGAAGCAGGGTGCGCTCTCGGAAGATGATGTGCGTGCCGCATTGCGCGAAGTGCGCGTGGCGCTGCTGGAAGCTGACGTTTCGCTGGATGTAACGCGCGAATTCGTAAAGCGCGTGCAGAAGAAAGCGACCGGCGCAAGCGTTACCAAATCCATCACACCCGGCCAGCAGGTCGTCAAGATCGTGCATGATGAGCTGATCGCCACGCTTGAAGGCGAAGGTGATCCGGGCGCGTTGAAGATCGACAACCCGCCTGCATCCTTGCTGATGGTCGGGCTTCAGGGTTCGGGCAAGACGACAACCACAGCGAAACTTGCGCGCCGCCTGACCGAACGCGAGGGCAAGCGGGTGCTGATGGCCTCGCTTGACACGAACCGTCCCGCTGCGATGGAGCAGTTGGCGATCCTTGGCGCACAGATTGGTGTCGATACCCTGCCGATCGTTGCAGGGCAGAATGCCGTCCAGATCGCCAAGCGTGCCAAACAGCAGGCGACCTTGGGCGGGTATGATGTCTATCTTCTGGATACCGCCGGCCGCTTGCATATCGACGAAGCGCTCATGGACGAAGTTCAGGCCGTGCGCGACGCAGTTAGCCCGCGCGAGACGCTGCTTGTTGTCGATGGCCTGACCGGACAAGACGCTGTCAATGTCGCTGCCGAGTTTGACGGCAAGGTTGGCGTGACCGGCGTCGTGCTTACACGGATGGATGGCGATGGGCGCGGTGGTGCGGCCCTGTCCATGCGCGCTGTCACCGGCAAGCCGATCCGCTTTGTGGGTCTGGGTGAAAAGACCGATGCGCTGGAAGTCTTCGACCCCAAGCGCGTCGCAGGCCGTATTCTTGGCATGGGCGATATCGTGGCCCTTGTGGAAAAAGCGCAGGAAGTGCTGGAGGTCGAGCAGGCCGAACGCATGATGAAGCGGTTCCAGAAGGGGATGTTCAACCTCAATGACCTGAAGATGCAGCTTGAACAGATGCTCAAGATGGGCGGTATGCAGGGCGTGATGGGCATGATGCCGGGCATGGGCAAAATGTCGAAACAGGCCGAAGCGGCTGGGTTTGACGATTCGATGCTGCGCCGCCAGATTGCCTTGGTCAATTCCATGACCAAGAAAGAACGTGCAAACCCCGCCATCCTTCAAGCGAGCCGCAAGAAACGCATCGCGGCAGGGGCGGGGCTGGAAGTTTCCGACCTGAACAAACTGCTAAAACAGCACCGCCAGATGGCCGACATGATGAAAACCATGGGCAAGAAAGGCATGCTGAAACAGGCAATGGCTGGCATGATGGGCAAGGGCAAAGGGGCAGAGGCCATGCCCGACCCAAGCCAGATGGACCCCAAGCTGATGCAGCAGGCGGCGCGCCAACTGGGCGGGATGCCTGGAATGGGCGGCGGAGGCGGTCTGCCCGGGGGCTTGTCAGGGATGTTCAAGAAAAAATGACGAATACAATCGCAAAACAGTCAGACAAAGTTTGGCGGTCAAGGAGAGGTGTTGCGCATGAGTGATTTGACGCAACGTGCCGCAAACCTGTTGGCCGATCACCGCGACAGCATCGACCGTCTGGATGCCATCCTTGTCTATACGCTTGGCGAGAGGTTCAAGCATACGCAGGCCGTAGGCCGACTGAAAGCCGAACATGATCTTCCCCCCTCGGACCCTATGCGCGAAGAGCGCCAGATAGAGCGGCTGGAATGGTTGGCCAAAGAGGCCGATCTCGACCCGGAATTTGCCAAGAAATTCCTGAATTTCATCATCTCGGAAGTGATCCGTCACCATGAGAAGTTGCAACGCTAACACCTAGAAAATGCGCAAATCTGATTTTGCGCGATACGCCATCCAAAGGAGAATATGACATGGCAGTTAAGATCCGTCTGGCCCGTGGTGGAGCCAAGAAACGCCCCCATTACTCAATCGTGGTTGCGGATTCGCGCATGCCGCGCGATGGTCGTTTTCTGGAAAAGCTGGGCACCTATAATCCGCTTCTCGCCAAAGACAGCGAAGACCGTGTGAAACTGGATATGGAGCGTGTGCAGCACTGGCTGGATCAGGGCGCACAGCCCACAGACCGCATTTCGCGCTTTCTTGAAGCCGCAGGTGTGCGTGCCGCCGCGACCCGCGCCAATATGAAGAAAGCCGAGCCCGGCAAGAAAGCCAAGGCGCGTGTGGCCGAGAAAGCCGCAAAAGCCGAAGCTGCCACTGCTGAATAAGCCGGTGAAAGGGGGGCTGTCTGCCCCCCTCTTGCCCGTTCCGGGCAATTCACCCCCCGAGAGTATTTAGCGCAAGAAAATGTCCATATGACCAAGTCGCGCATCTGTGTCGGAG
>SLAT01000270.1 GCA_007126715.1 Roseinatronobacter sp. | reverse complement strand
CGATGCCCTCGCGCAAGCAGCAAGTGCCGTTTCCAAAGGCAAGGGACTGCCGCCTGTGCATTTATGGAACCCACCGTTTTGTGGCGATATCGACATGCGGATCGCAAGGGATGGGACATGGTTTTATGAGGGAACGCCAATCGGACGGCCCGCACTTGTCAAGTTGTTCGCCAACATACTGAAGCTGGAAGAGGGAAAGTTCTATCTGGTCACCCCTGTAGAAAAGGTGGGAATCGTTGTGGACGATGCCCCGTTTGTCGCCGTCGACTTTCGGGCAGAGGGGGATGGGCGCGCGCAACGGCTGGTGTTTGTAACCAATCTGGGTGATGAGGCCGAAGCGGGAGGCGCGCACCCGATCCGCGTGACGCGTGACCCCGAAAGTGGCGAGCCTTCACCATATGTGATGATCCGCGCTGGGCTTGAGGCGTTGATTGACCGCAAAAGTTTTTACCGGTTGGTAGAGTTGTGCGTACATGACATTTATCAGGATGAAAGCTGGTTCGGGTTGTGGTCGGGCGGTATATTTTTCCCCGTTATCCTGTCGCGCGACCTTGGCTGAAGGCAAAGCCATGTCCAGTCATGAACGATATGTTCATGCCCTTTTCTTGATGCGCTGTTTTTACAAAAAAGGCGGTTCTTTCAAGAAGCTACGTTTTCCCTAGAAATTGGGTTGTCGCATATTGGGGCGCGGCCTAGCTTTGGCTTGTAGGCAGGAAAAGGCCACAGCCCGGAAGACTTTTTCCTCGTTCCCTCCTTTCGGGTGACCCTTTCCTGTCTGCACCCTTGTCTTTGGCATCATTTTTTTACATAAGATCTCGAATTCGCAAGGAGCAGCAGTCATGCGCGCACGTATCTACAAGCCCGCCCGCAATGCCATGCAATCCGGGAATTCCAAGACCAAATCATGGGTATTGGAATTCTCGCCCTCACAGGCGCGCCAGATCGACCCACTGATGGGTTGGACAAGTTCGGGTGACATGGATGCACAGGTCAAGCTGCGTTTTGATGACCAGGCGGCTGCCGAAGCCTATGCCCGCGCCCACGGTATAGAATATAACGTGATCGCCCCCAAGCCACGGCGCGCAAATCTACGCCCCGGTGGCTATGGCGACAATTTCGCGACAAACCGCCGTCAGGTCTGGACGCATTGATCGGCGCTCAAGAGTTGCCGCGCAAAGCCTCCGGGTGCTCGGTCAGAAATTCTTTCAGGGTTTTGTAAAGCTGCTTTGCGCTGGACAGATCACCCATGTGCAACGCGTCGGCGATATCGTCGCAGATCATCTGTTGCACTTTTTGCGGACCGTGATGGATATGCATCATGTACTCGCCAAGTTCTGCTGCACTTACGGCATCCAGATGTTCATGCGCCGAGATAGCATCGATCTGCGCACGTGTCAGACATGTCATGTCCAGAATGTCATTTTCATTAATCATGATAAGCACCCCCCCTTTGTCGTGTGAAAAATCATAACATGATAAGGGGAGGCATGGCCTTGCGGCAGATCAAGACAGGATGCGCAAATTGAACGAATTGATGACCCGGCGTGGAGCGGCATGATTGTGGCAATGGCTGGCGCAATCCCCTTGCGTCCCGCAGCTATGGATTTGAAAGCGGATCAACGTGAAACCTGACGTGTCCACAACCGAGGCAAAGCCGGCATTGGCTGCACTATGGATGTGTGGTGCGATTGCATCTTTTACAGCTATGGCTGTCGCAGGGCGGGCGATTCAGCAAGAACTGGATTCATTCGAGTTGATGTTCTGGCGTTCGCTTATCGGGTTTGGGATTGTTCTCGCGGTTGTCCTGATCGCATTGCGGAATGCCGATCGCGGGTTTGTGACGATCATCAAACCGACCAGCCCGATGCTGCATCTGACACGCAACCTGTTTCATTTTGCAGGTCAGAACCTGTGGTTTTACGGGATCATGGTGATCCCCTTGTCGCAGCTTGTGGCGTTGGAATTCACCATGCCGATCTGGGTGGCGTTGCTCGCGCCGCTGGTTCTGGGCGAAAAATTCACGATGCGTCGCCTTTTTGTGGCGCTGCTTGGTTTTGTGGGCATTTTGATCGTGGCGCAACCCGGCGTGCAACCTTTGACAAGTGGTCATCTGGCGGGAATGTTGTGTGCGATCGGATTTGCCATGAATGTGATGCTGACCAAGCGCATCATGCGCGCAGATAGTGTGATATGTGTGTTGTTCTGGATGACGCTGTCTCAGACCCTTTTCGGGTTAATTTTGGCACAATGGGGCGGTTTCACATGGCCATCCCCGGCTATCTGGGGGTGGCTGGTTGTCGTCGGGCTGACAGGGTTAAGCGCGCATTATGCGTTGTCTTCCGCACTGGGGCTTGCCCCCGCCTCGACTGTTGCACCGATGGAGTTTCTACGCCTGCCGGTTATCGCATTGGTTGGCGTCTGGTTGTATGCGGAAGCATTGGAACCGCTGGTGTTTGCGGGCGCGGCTGTCATCCTGCTTGCCAACTGGGTCAATCTGCGCGGTGTTGATACGCGCCGCCTGTCATCTTAGCGTGTTTTGGGCGGGTTTTGAAAATCATCCCTCTGAAATGTGTGAAATTTGCACAAATTCCTGATTAATTTCCTTGAAAAAAAGGTTCACTCTGCGTCCACACTGTGCTTTTAATTACATCCCGGCCCGCGCAAGGGCGTGGGTAAAAAAAACATCCCATGGGAGGAATACATGGATCGTCGTTCTTTTTTGAAAACCTCGGCGCTTGGTGGCGGCGCGGCAGCAGCCAGCAGTCTGGCGGCACCCGCAGTTGCGCAAGGGCGCATCACGTGGCGTATGGTCACCACCTGGCCGCGCAACTTCCCAGGTCTGGGAACCGGCGCGCAGCGCGTTGCTGACCGTATCAACGAAGCTGCCGATGGCGCAATGACTGTAGAAGTCTTTGCCGCAGGTGAAATGGTTCCCGCGCTGCAATCCCTCGATGCCGTGATCGACGGCTCGGCCGAAATGAGCCACGGCGCTGCCTATTACTGGCAGAACAAGTCGGTTGGCCTATCCTTTTTCACAGGGGTGCCGTTCGGCATGACCTCGCGAGAGTTGGCGGCCTGGGTGCGCTATCTTGGCGGCCAGGAACTGTATGACGACATCTACGATGATTTCGGTCTGCAAGCGTTCCTGTCGGGCGACACTGGCACGCAGGCTGGTGGCTGGTTCTCGGACGAACTGGGCGGAATTGATGACATTCAGGGCATCCGTTTCCGCACACCGGGCCTTGGCGGTCAGGTCTGGCAGAAGATGGGTGCCTCGGTCACCAACCTCGCCGGTGGTGAAATCTTTGCCGCGCTACAGTCTGGCGCGCTGGATGCTGCTGAATTCGTGGGCCCCTATAACGACCGCGCGCTGGGCTTCCATCAGGTGCGCAAGCACTACTACACCTCGTCCTTCATCGAGCCGGGTCTTGCGACCGAATTGGTTGTGGACAAGGCGAAATATCAGGAACTGCCCTCGAATCTGCAAGCGATCATCCGTGATGCCTGTCAGGCCGAGTACGATCAGGTTCCGTCCGAATTCTATGCAAACGATCCGATTGCACTGAATGACATGGTCGAGAACCACGGTGTAACTGTCCATAACGACTGGCCGGAGAGCATTCTTGAGGCAGGTGCCGCGGCATCGCGCGAATTGCTGGTCGAGATTCTCGACAGCTCTGATGCAAAGACCAAGGCGACGGCAGAGAGCTTTATCCAGAACCTGAACCTGCTGCGCTCGCGCACCGAGAATACCGACCTGACATTCGCACAGGCCCGTCTGAAGTATTTCGATGTTTCAGATCTTAGTTGATCGGCGGACCTGTCGGCTGTAGCTGACACTCCAGTCCAAAAAGCATGGCCCCGGACGTGATCCGGGGCCTGTTGTTCAGTTGACCGCTTCCCGGAGGATGACATGACAGCGCTTTCCTACCTGATGCGCCTGATCAACCTTATGAACCGTGCCATCGGCAATCTGTTCATGTGGCTATCGGTGGGCATTGTTCTGGTGTGCTTCTGGGTGGTGGTCGAACGCTACGTGTTCTTGAACACGCGCCTTTGGATGCAAGATCTGTACCCGTGGATGAATGGCATCATGTTCACGGCGGTTGCGGGATATGCACTGTATCGCAACGACCACGTTCGGGTGGATATCTTTTATCGCCCGGCCTCGACCTTGCGCAAGGCCTGGCTTGACCTGCTGGGCGTGTTCATCTTCCTGATGCCTTTTGCCTGGGTCGTCTGGAGTTACTCGTTGGTTTTCGTGCAGCGCTCTATCCGACTGGGTGAGGCATCTTCAAATATCGGGGGAATGCCGGGCTTGTGGGTTCTCAAAACTTTCATTCTGGTCCTTGCAGGCGTCATTGCGCTACAGGGCATTGCAATGGCGATCCGGTCGATCCTGATCATTGCCGGCCGTTACGATCTGGTGCCTGACGACTACAAATACAAATACGATACGGAGACGGTCTGACATGGATCCTGTGCTGATTGGCGAAATCCTTGCCGGGCTGATGTTCTTTGCGGTGATTGGCTTTTTGCTGATCGGTTTTCCGGTGGCCTTTACGTTGGCAGGCACATCGGTGTTGTTCGCCTATATCGGCCTGTATTTCGGCGTGTTCGACATGTCGAACCTGCGCGCACTGGCGGGACGCTACACAGGCTACATGATCAATGAGGTGCTGGTTGCAGTGCCCTTGTTCATCTTCATGGGCGTGATGCTGGAGCGCAGCAATATCGCAGAACAGTTGCTGTCCACTATGGGGCGTTTGTTCGGAAATATGCGCGGGGGGCTTGGTATCTCGGTCATTCTGGTGGGGGCTTTGCTTGCTGCCTCGACCGGGGTGGTGGGCGCGACCGTTGTAACAATGGGCCTTATCTCGCTTCCCGCGATGATGCGGGCGGGGTATGACCCCAAACTTGCCAGCGGGGCGATTTGTGCAAGCGGCACGCTGGGCCAGATCATTCCGCCTTCAACCGTGCTTATCTTCATGGGGGATATGATCGCGGGCAT
>SLAT01000143.1 GCA_007126715.1 Roseinatronobacter sp. | reverse complement strand
TTCGCATTATTCGCTCTCCCATTTCACCGAAATTTTTGGTGCAAATCCATCAACGTCCCAAATGTAGAAGCGGTGACGCGCAGACTGGCGCACTTCATCTCGGTGCAATCCATGTTCGGTGTCTTGTGTTGAAGTAGGTTGTGTATCATCCCCGTCGATATTTATTCCTGCCCGCCATCGACGCGTTATGCCTGCCAGCAACATCGGGACCGCTACGGGCAGGGCGGACTTCACGATTAGGAATGAAGTTCCAAGAGTTTACGACAAGATTATTGCTGGCAGTCATGGTGTAGCAATGTCTTCACCGCGATGTTTAGCCACAGTTCAATGTGTTGTGGCGCGCTAAGTGGTTCATTGCCAAGGCATGGTGCGGGCAGCTTTTCAGCGCGAGAAGTCTGCCGGGCAGAGCCCCTCAATATGCCCATGTCTGGCAGACGCTGATCTCGGACATCCGGTTTGGGATCATGACAGCCAAACTAGAGAAGGTACGATAGAAAATGAAACATACACGTCGCCAACATCTCATTCTATTGGGTGGTGCCATGGCTGCGACGCTTGGCGCGCCGGCATTCGCCAGCGACGATGCCGAGATGCACGAAGTCGATATGCTGAATGTTGACCCCGATGACCGTCAGCAGCGCATGGTGTTCAAACCAGCGATCTTGCGGGTGCAACCCGGGGATACCGTGAAATTTCTGGCTACGGAAAGAGGGCACAATGCTCAATCCATCGACGGGATGACACCTGACGGAGCAGAAGAGTTTCAGGGGCGCATCAATGAAGAGATTGAAGTCACGCTAGATGTTGAAGGCACATATGGCTACATCTGCCAACCACACCAGACAATGGGCATGATTGGCTTCATTCTGGTTGGTGACTTCACATCGAATCTGGAGGCCGTGCGCGAGGCGGCAGGAACGCTTCGTGGTCGCGACACGACACGGCGTGTCGAAGAATATATGACAGAGATAGACGCCATCGCAGCCGAAGAAGGTCTGGTCTGATAGCGGCCAGCACCACAACTTTTTCCAGGGCAGTTTTTCTGCCCTGGAGTACCGTTTGAAAGCGTTCCTTGGCACAGGGTGAGTGAGGGCGTGCCCTGCCCCTACGAAGATCGCTAAGAGGTTCGGTAGGGCTAGCTCCGCCCACCCTACACAAACAAATATACCGGACAGTTTCACACGCTGAACCCTGCTTCATTTTGACCGCCAACGGTGCCGCCCAACCGTTACGGTTGCCAGTCTTCCAACTCATCTTGACAGCTTTCGTCCTGCGCATGAAATGCACGCCATGTGACTGGGGCACAGCGCAACTACAATTTGACGCTGTAGCCCTTAAATGCGTCGCAAACCCGCTTTATCAGATGCACAGGCCGTCCTATATCTTTGGGCACAAACTTCGGCAGTTTCAAAGTGGCTCGCGTACAAGTCAGTCTACGGGGTGGTGATATATGCGAGAGCGAAAAGGGCTGGACCAGACTGACATTCGTATCCTGAGCGCTGTCCAACGCCATGGGCAATTAAGCAAAAACAAACTTGCCGAAATCGTGAACCTCTCTCCGACCCCATGCTGGGCACGCTTGTCGCGGTTGCGCGATGCGGGCTATATTCGCGGATATCATGCAGATATCGCCCTGGACCGGGTTCTCGACGCAACCCGTGTGGTCGTGACGGTTTCACTGAACTCGCATCGCAAACCCGATTTCGACAGGTTCGAAGCCTATATCAAAACGGTTGACGAAATCATCAACTGCGTCGCGACCGGCGGTGGCCTTGACTATGTGATGACGGTTGTCACCCCCAGCCTGTCGACCTTTCAGGAGGTGATGGAGGACTTGCTGGCGGCAGATTTGGCCATCGACCGATACATGACCTATTTCGCCACCCGCTTGATAAAAGCCGAGCAGCCCAACCTTGCAAAACTGGCCGCATATCGCAAAAATTAGCATTCAAGTCCAAACGGGCTGTTTTTCGCGAAATCCAAGCCCGGACTGCCTGTAAAACGACCCGATTTTAGCCCGCTCTTACGCGGCATTGGCGTTATCCCCGTTCACAAGAGGAACCGCGGCATCGGGCAGCGCCCAAGCCGCAAACAAGGGTGGAGAAAATGAACGCTATACAAGACTTCGGGTTCGGAACACAGATCCGCAAATCGCCCTATTTCGACGCAACCGTGCGCTGGGGCGCACAAGGTTTTTCGGTTTATAACCATATGTATATCCCGCGCGACTTCGGGGATCCTGAACAGAACTTCTGGAATCTGGTGAACGACGCAATCCTGTGCGACGTGGCCGTAGAGCGTCAGGTTGAAATTACAGGCCCGGATGCCGCGCGCTTCGTCCAGATGCTCACGCCGCGTGATTTGTCGAAAATGTCAGTCGGACAGTGCAAATATGTCCTGATCACCAATGCAGAAGGCGGTATTCTGAATGACCCGATCCTGCTGAAACTGGGTGAAGACCATTTCTGGCTGTCCTTGGCCGATAGCGATATCCTGCTTTGGGCACAGGGTGTTGCCGTGCATTCGGGCATGCAGGTTGCCATTTCCGAGCCAGATGTCTCTCCCTTGCAGCTGCAGGGGCCCAAATCCGGCCAGATCATGCAGGCGCTTTTTGGCGACGAAATTCTCGATTTGCGCTATTACTGGTTCCGCGAGATGGAACTGGACGGCATTCCTTTGATCGTATCGCGCACCGGCTGGTCAAGCGAGCTTGGCTACGAAATCTATCTGCGCGATTCTGCGTATGGCGATGCCCTGTGGGAACGGATCATGGCCGTTGGGATGGCCTATGGCCTGAAGCCCGGACACACGTCGAGCATCCGGCGGATCGAAGGGGGTATGCTGTCCTATCATGCAGATGCCGACATTCATACCAATCCGTTCGAATTGGGGCTGGATCGTCTGGTGAACCTGGACATGGAGGCCGATTTTATCGGCAAGTTTGCGCTGCAACGTATCCGGGACAATGGGATCACCCGCAAGCAGGTCGGACTGATCATCGATGGGGATCCGTTGCAGGGGCCCAACACCAGCTTCTGGAATATCGAGCATGACGGCCAAGCCGTGGGCAAGGTGACTTCCGCCGTATATTCCCCGCGCCTGAAGAAGAATATCGCCCTTGCCATGGTCTCGACAGAGGCGGCCGAGCTTGGCAGCAACCTGCGGGTCATCATGCAGAACGGCGAAACCACCGCGACTGTCGTAGAACGCCCGTTTTTCGACCCGCGCAAAAGCATAGCCGCAACAGGTTTGGCTGACCCTGCCCAAGTTTCGGCGTAAGAGCGGCATCCATGTCCGCCCTTGCGATCGAGCTGCACTGGCAGCGCGCAGAACCTGCCCTTGAAACGGGCAAATTCTCCAACGCACATAGCGTGCATTACAACAGCAGCCACGAGCTGCAAGTAGACGCCGCCCCTGATTGGGGCGGCGACCCCGACCACACCAACCCCGAACAGGCGCTGGCTGCTGCCCTATCAAGCTGCCACATGATGACCTTCCTTGCGCTTTGTGCCAAGGCGGGTTGGCCAGTGGCCAGCTATCATGACTACGCCGAAGCCCATCTGGGCAAGAATGCGAAAGGGCAAATGTCGGTCACGCAGATCGACCTGAACCCGGTCGTACGTTTCGACACTGGCTTCACCACGGGTGATGAACAACTGGCCGAAATGCACGACAGGGCGCATCGCTACTGTTTCATCGCCAATACGCTGGCAGATAGTGTGGAAATCAATGTTAACTAACCCCGGCAAAGGGCCTGCACCAATGGCTACTGAAACTGACATCTTGCTGCGCGATCTTTCAAGCGATGGCATCCTGCGCCTGACCCTGAATGATGTCGCGCGCCGCAACGCCTTGTCCGAGGCGATGCTGTCGAAACTTGGCAGGACCTTCGCTGAGGCGGGCAAGGACAGCGCGATACGCGTGATCGTTCTGGCAGCCAATGGTCCTGCGTTCTGCGCGGGTCATGACCTCAAGGAAATGACCGCCGGGCGCGCGACCCCTGACGTGGGGCGCGCTTACTTCACCAAGGTCATGGCGCAATGCTCCGGTGTCATGCAGGGCATTGTCAATTGCCCAAAGCCGGTGATCGCGGAAGTGACAGGCATTGCCACCGCAGCGGGCTGTCAATTGGTAGCAAGCTGCGACCTTGCGGTTGCGGCAGATAGCGCCAAATTCAGCACACCGGGGGTGCATATCGGGTTGTTCTGCTCGACCCCGATGGTGGCCTTGTCGCGCAACATCTCTAACAAACACGCCATGGAAATGCTGTTGACTGGCGACATGACCCCGGCCACCCGCGCTGCCGAGATCGGCCTTGTGAATTACGCAGTCCCTGCGCAGGATCTGACAGCCGCGACGATGGAGATGGCGCGCAAGATTGCATCAAAATCCAGCATGACGCTGGCCACAGGAAAACGCGCCTATTATGCACAGCGCGCGATGGCCTTGGCCGATGCCTATGACTATGCCAGTCAGGTCATGGTCGACAATATGCTGGCCCATGATGCCCAAGAGGGCATAGGCGCCTTCATCGAAAAACGCGCACCCCAGTGGCAGGACCGGTAAGTATGTCCGCGAACCCTTATAACGCCGGACTTGACCGGACGCCTGCCAATTACCAGCCCCTAACCCCGCTTGGATTTCTGGAACGCGCGGCCAGTGTCTTTCCTGATCATATCGCTATTGTGCATGGAGGGATCCGGCGCAGCTATGCTGAATTCTACACCCGCGCGCGGCAATTGGCCTCGGCCCTTGCGGGGCGGTCCATGGGGCGCGGTGATACAGTCTCGGTGATGCTGGCCAATACCCCGGCAATGCTGGAATGCCATTATGGCGTTCCGATGTGCGGTGCAGTTCTGCATTCGATCAATACGCGGCTGGACGCAACAATCATCGCGTTTCAACTGGATCACGCAATGGCGAAGATTGTCATCGTCGACCGCGAATTTGCATCACTCATGACCGAGTCGCTCTTGATGGCGAAGGTCACGCCACAGGTTTTCCTGTATGATGACCCGGAATACACCGGCCCCGGCAATCTGGAAACCGCTGAGGATTACGAGGCTTTCCTAGCTTCGGGCGATCCCGATTTTGCATGGCTGATGCCCGAGGATGAATGGGACGCGATCTCGATCAACTATACCTCGGGCACCACGGGCGACCCCAAAGGCGTGGTGTCGCACCATCGCGGCGCGTATCTTCTGGCGCAGGGCAACGCGCTGACCACATCCATGGCCAAACACAGCGTGTATCTTTGGACCTTGCCAATGTTCCACTGCAACGGCTGGTGTTTTCCATGGACGCTTTCGGCCATCGTCGGAACCCATATCTGCCTGCGGCAGGTGCGCTCAGAGCCTATCTGGCGCGCTTTGGCTGAAGAAAGGGTGACACATCTTTGCGGCGCCCCCATCGTGATGTCGCTGATCGAAAGCGCGCCTGACGCCGAAAAGCGCACCTTGAATCGGCGGGTACAGTTCTTCACCGCTGCCGCGCCACCACCCGAGGGCCTTCTGGCAAGCATGGATGCGGCCGGTTTCGATGTGACGCATCTATACGGGTTGACCGAAACCTATGGCCCTGCGGTCGTCAATGAATGGCGTGGCGACTGGTCGATGCTATCTGGCCCCGAACAGGCGCGTCTGAAAGCACGGCAAGGCGTGCGGTATTTACCTTTGGAACAACTCGACGTGCTAGACCCCGACACCATGCGGCCCGTCCCGCGTGATGGACAGACCATCGGCGAAGTCATGTTTCGCGGCAACGTGGTGATGAAGGGCTATTTTCGCAACATTGAAGCCACCCAAAAGGCCCTGGCAGATGGGTGGTTCCATTCTGGCGACCTGGGTGTTGTTCATGCCGATGGTTACATCCAGCTCAAGGACCGCTCCAAGGATATCATCATTTCCGGCGGTGAGAATATCTCGTCCATCGAGGTGGAAGAGGCGCTTTACCGCCATCCGGCGGTCGCTGTCGCGGCGGTGGTTGCAATGCCGCATGGGAAATGGGGCGAAACCCCTTGTGCCTTTGTCGAGTTGAACTCTGGTAAGGATATCGACGAAATCACCCTGCGCAACTGGTGCCGCGCGCATCTTGCGTCTTTCAAGGTGCCAAGCAAAATCGTCTTTGAAGTGATCCCTCGAACTTCGACCGGAAAAATCCAGAAGTTTGTTCTAAGGCAGCGTGCCTCAGAGCTACTGTCTTGAATATGTCATGCTAGGCTCTCGGCCTCTCCTTCTACGACAGTAGGAACACGCCCAGCGTAACCGTGACAGTACGGGACGCCCACCCTTTTTTAAACCCGCAAACCGGCCCGTAATCCGATGGCGTGATCAACTGGGACAGCGCTGCGGATGTGCGGCGACAGGCCAGACTGGTTCGCGCGGGTCCGGCCAGCCCGGAAGCGGGCTTGGCCAGACAATCACACGATTACCAATTCGCGTAAGCCAAGAATTTTCCAGACATCTCTACCTTTACGCGGTCGCCCTTGGGGTTCGGGACACGAGTGATGACCATGTCAAAGTCGATCGCGGACATAATGCCATCTCCGAATTCTTCCTGGATCAGCGCTTTCATGGTCGGACCATAGACGCCCACGATTTCATACAGACGATAGATGCACGGATCGGTCGGCACGGCCTGCTCCCAGATCTTCGTCGGATACTCTTCCAGGACCTCTTGCGCCTCGGCGGGCAGGTCCAGCAGCGCCACCAGCGCCGCGGCCTTGTCGGAGGGCATGGAATTCATACCCATGCAGGCCGAATGCGTGAAAACCGGCGACAGCCCGATACTCTCGGCAATCTGTTCCCATTTCAGGCGCGTGCGCTTTTTCGCGCTCAGGATCAGGACAGTGACATCTTCTTTTGTCAGCATATGGGCTTCGGTCATCAGATCTTTCATGGTGTATGTTCCTCCTTGGAAGTTATGAAACGGTCAAGTGTTCACCGCTTTGAGCAGAGTGGGGGTCGGTGCTGGCTCGGGGTCCGTGGTTGTGGTGGTCATATCAATGCGCACGGTTTCCGGGCTCTGGCTTTCGCCGCCTGAGCGCTGCCCTGCGAGTTCCTTGGAGCGTTTACCAAGAAACTGCACAAGATGGTTGCGGATCGCGTAATAGTTGGGGTGATTGATGATCTCGGTGCGCTCGCGCGGGCGTGGGAGTGTGATTTCCACTGACTCCGCAACGCGGGCGAAGGGACCATTTGTCATCAGCAGAATGCGGTCGGCCAGCAAGATCGCTTCATCGATGTCATGGGTGATCATGAAGACGGTCTGTTCGGTCTGGCTCCAGACTTTCAGAAGTTCTTCCTGGATCGTGCCACGTGTGAGCGCATCCAGCGCCCCGAATGGCTCATCAAGCAGCAAGAGTTTCGGCTGGTTGGCGAAGGCACGCGCAATGGAAACACGTTGACGCATCCCGCCAGACAACTGGCTTGGCTTGCGGTGAATGACATCACCTTCAAGTCCGACCATCGCCAGATATTTCGTCGCATGTGCGACCACCTTCTCACGCGACCAGTCACGATAGCGCGCCTTGACCCCGAAGGTCACATTCTTCAACGCTGATAGCCAGGGCAACAAAGAGTAGTTCTGAAAGACCACGCCCCTGTCCAGTGACGGGCCGGATACCGCCATTCCGTCCATCTTGACCACGCCAGAGGTTGGCTCTGCCAGACCCGCAAGCACATTCATGATTGTGGATTTGCCGCAGCCGGAATGGCCCAGAATACAGACAAATTCCCCTTTCTTGATGCCAAAACTGGCGTTCTCGAACACGGTCAGCGTGCCCCCTGCCCCATCAGGGAATGTCTGGGACAACCGCTCGACGCTTAGAAAATCCTTACGCATGATCGTATTCCTTTCATTCAGCATAGGTGACAGCGCGCTGTAGGGAGGCGAAGATCGCGTCCAGAAGCATGCCCACCACGCCGATCATGAGGATGGAAAAGATGACAGAGGTCAGATCGAGGTTGTTCCACTCGTTCCACACGTAATATCCAATGCCTGTCCCACCCACGAGCATTTCCGCCGCCACGATGACGAGCCATGCAATGCCGATAGAAATGCGCATACCCGTCAGAATGGTAGGGGCTGCAGCAGGCAGGATGACTGTAAATGCAGTGCGCAGATTTCCCAGTTCATGCGTGCGTGCAACATTTACCCAGTCGGCCCGGACACCTGCCACCCCAAAGGCGGTATTCAGCAGCATGGGCCAGACAGAGCAGATGAATATCACAAATATCGCGCTGGAATTTGCATCCTGAATGATGAACAGCGCAAGCGGCATCCATGCAAGCGGCGAAATCGGCCTCAGAACCTGAATGAACGGGTTCAACGCCTTGTAGGCGACGGGCGACATGCCAATCAGGAAACCCAGCGGAATGGCGACAAGAACAGCCAGTCCAAAGCCAGACAGCACGCGAGAGATGGAATAGGCCAGCTGGATCCCGATGCCTTTATCGTTGGGGCCAGCATCATAGAACGGGTCGCGCAATTGCTCCCAGGCCTTGATCATGACATCGCTGGGCGGCGGGATCGCAGAGCGTTGCTGACCCAACCCCATAAGGATTTCATATTCCGTCAGCGCCTCGCCCAGGATCTGGCGTGTGATGGAAATTTCCCATGCACCAAGAAAGAGGACAAGCAAAACGACCGACAGGATTGCGGCGCGCATGTTTAAGGACATAGTTTGCATGGCTTACCCCCGCTTGATCGCGAAGCTGTCGACATAGGCCTCGGGTTGGTCGGGATCGAAAGTCTTGCCCATGATGGTATGTGATTTGTAATTTACCTCGGGCGCATCATAGCCCAGATCGGCCATGACCTTGCGCGCATCCGAGGCCAGATAGACCTGCTCGGCAATCGCCTTGTAGTCAACATCGCCGTTGATATAGCCCCAACGCTTCATTTGCGTCAGAATCCACACGCCCATCGACTGCCACGGGAACGGGTCAAAATCGATCCGGTCAGGCACGCGCTGCACATTACCCAGACCATCGGCGAAGGTGCCGGTCAGCACCTGCTCGATAACTGGCACGGGCTGGTTAAGGTAATTCGCTGGCGCAATCGCTTCCGAGATCTCCTTGCGATTATCAGGGTCCGATGCGTATTGCGTCGCATCAATGATCGACCGCAAAAGCGCGCCATAAGTATTTGGCAACTCCACAGCAAAGCGACGGGGGGCCGCAAAGGCACAGCAAGGGTGCCCTTCCCAGATGTCCTTGGTCAACATGTGAATGAAACCGATGCCTTCCCACACGGCGCGCTGGTTGAACGGGTCCGGTGACAAATAGCCGTCAAGATTGCCCGCGCGCAGGTTGGCAACCATCTCGGGCGGGGGCACAACACGAATCTGGATATCGCGATCCGGGTCCAGACCATGTTCTGCAACATAGTAGCGCAGCAGGAAATTGTGCATGGAATATTCGAACGGCACACCAAAGGTCATGCCTTTCCACTGCTGCGGGTCGCGCTTGTCCAGATGTTCGTTTGACAGCACAATCGCCTGTCCGTTGATATTCTCGACCGCAGGCATGATATAGGGCACCGCCGATGACCCTGCGCCCAGCGTCATCGCCAGCGGCATGGGGGTCAGCATGTGGCTGGCATCATACTGGCCCGACAGAGACATATCCCGCGCTACGGCCCAACCAGCGGTTTTAACAACTTCGACGTTCAGCCCGTAGCGGTTATAGAACCCCATCGGTTCTGCCATGATGATCGGGGTCGCGCAGGTGATGGCGACAAATCCCACTTTCAGATCAGGCTTTTCAGGCGGGCCAAGATCGTCAAGGATCAGCGCCTTGGCCTGATCCAATGGAAAAACCGAGGCAAGTGCCGCTGCGAAAGCACCACCCCCCAGCATCCCCATCATGGACCGGCGGCTAATATCGTTATGGCCGAAAACTGAACGGACGACGGCACTTTCCACCGCGCGCTCAAGCATCGCCTCAGAGGTCATCGGGGCGGTGATCTTGGTGCGCGCATCGCTGGAACAGGTTTCGCAGCCGCACCCGGCGCCGTGGCGCAGATCGGTTTTGTGGGAAAACGGGTTTCCAAGGCTCTTGTTTGACATGGTATCCCTTTCTGAGAATTGCAGCTTTCTATAAGGATGATACCCATACCGCAGCGCAGCATAATTCTACTTCGCAAAATTCCCGCTCAATAATTTCCTATTACAAAACAATATTTTATCTGAGTTTTTGCGTAAACTTAATTACGAAATTTCATAATTTACGAAATATCGTATTGTCAGCAAGGCAAATCTGCTGTCACTGTAAGACCCATGAAAACCGATCCCCTCATGCCCGATTCCCTGCTGGAAGCGGTTCCACATGCCGCCTTGGTTCTGGACACAGCGCAGGATCTTGTCCTTGCAGCCAACCAGCTTGCCGGGCAGCTTTTGGCGCAAGATTGCGCCGAAGGCTTTTGCTTTGCCCCGCATATTGCCGATAATTTCGCCGGTTTTCTGGTCTTTCTGGATGAGTTGGCGCATCGGGGCCGCGTATGGCGGCGTGACATACCCTTGCAAGACAAGAACAAGCACCCACTGACCTGCGAATTGCGCGGCACCGCCATCGGGCAATCACAGACCCTTGTCATGCTGACGCTGATCGACCTCAATGAGTTGTCGCGCCATGACCAGATCGCCGAGGCCGGAGAGGTGCAGCGCCTTGGCTTGCTGGAATGGCAGCGCGCACAGGCATTCTTCAGTGAACTGGAGCGCCAGAACCAGTTGATCCTGAACGCGGCGGGCGAAGGGATTTATGGCGTCAATGCCGATGGCAAAACAACCTTCGTCAACCGCGCTGCGCGCGAGATGTTGGGCTGGAGTGCGGAAGACCTTTTGGGGCGCGATATTCACTCGATGATTCACCATCATCATCTGAGTGGCGAAATCTATCCGGCGCATGACTGCCCGATTTACCAGTCCTTCCGCTTCGAGCAGGTCAATCGCATTGAAGATGAAGTGTTTTGGCGCAAGGATGGCAAACCCATCCGGGTCGAATATGTCTCGACCCCGATCTATGACCAGAATGTTCTGGCCGGGGCTGTGGTCATCTTCCGCGACATTACCGAGCGCAAGGAGAATGAGCGCAAGCTGCGTCAGGCAATGGAAGAGGTGCAGGCGCTACGCGAACGGCTGGAGCAGGAAAACGCCTATCTGCAAGAAACCATCGCAACCGAGCGCGCGCATCACGACATCATTGGAAGCTCTCCCGCTGTTTTGCAGCTATTGAGCAAGATCGATCTTGTGGCCGCAACGGATGCATCGGTTCTCATTTCAGGCGAGGCCGGAACTGGCAAGGCGCTTGTCGCCTCTGCCATACACAAGGGCAGCGCAAGACGACGGCGGTCACTTATCCATTTCAAATGCAGTGCCGTCACCACGGACGCGATCGAGGCCGAACTGTTCGGACAGATCCGCGGCGCCTTTCCGGGGGCTTTGCGTGACAAGCCGGGTGTGCTGGAACTGGCTCATAACGGCACGCTGTTTCTGGATGATGTGGATGAATTGCCCCTGAACGTGCAAGGGCGCCTGCTACATGCCCTGCAAGAACGCATTGTGACCCGGCTGGGCGATACGCGCGCCCGAGAGATTGACCTGCGCGTGATCGCTGCAAGCCGCAGCAATCTGGAAGCACTGACCCGCAAGGGTTTGTTTCGCGAAGAACTGTTGATGTTCCTGAATGTCTTTCCGATCACCTGCCTGCCGCTGCGTGACCGCCGCGAGGATATTCCGGCCCTCGCTTCGCATTTTTTGGCGCTGTCATGCAAGCGATTGAACATCAAGCCGCCCATCATCTCGAAAATTTCAATGGAAAGGCTGGTGGCCTATGACTGGCCGGGAAATGTACGTGAATTACAGAATGTGATTGATCGCGGCAGCATCATCTCGACCGGGGGCAAGTTGCAGATTGATCTCGCCTTGACGACGCCACGGGGCGATACAGCAGACATGCCAGTATTGTCCGAAGCCGAAATGACAGCAGCACAGCGCAACAACCTGATTTCTGCCCTGCGGCAGACCAATGGCAAGGTCGCAGGTGATGACGGTGCAGCGCAGCTTCTGGGCATCCAGCCCACCACGCTGTATTCAAGGATCAAGAAATTGCAGATCAGTTCCGATGAATGGCGCTGAGCAAGGCAAAGCCATGATGCGCACATATAAGTTTTGCACGGATGTCACGATGTAAACAAAGATAATCGATCCGGATGCCACGCCGCGCGGCGCGAGAAATGCTTGAGGCGACGGTTTTGGTTGAACCCATCACAAGCATTTTTGGGTTGCTGTGAGTGCTGACTGAATGGTCCGGCACGCTGAATGTATACTTAAGCCCGATCCGGCCGGTATAGCTGTGCAGCCCTTTTTCTACCGCCTTGCGTCCTTTATGGCCGGCGGTGCTCGTGGGCTCAGGCTCAGGCTCAGGATACGTTGAAATCCAACGCCAGAACAACACGGTTGCTACGAACGCGCAACCCATGCGTTGACGGGGAGAGAAACACCTTTGGGCAGCTGTCATAGCGGGTTGCGTTCCTGCGCCAATCCTTTAGCCATGCGATGCGCCTTGCGACATGTGGCATCAATCATGATGGTTTTGGGGAAGCAGGATTTCAGACACGCGATCTGGTTCGGCGCGAAAACAGTTGTCCCAACTGTTTCTGATCCACTTCACCCCGTCACCCGGAAATGAATAAGTCCTGATGACCTGTCACCAGTCTTTAATCCAATCACGACCAGAGCCCTTTGGTGATTTACGCCTTTCGCGCTGGGTTGAGCAATCGCCCGGCGCGCGTGGCATAGAAGATATCTGGTGGCCGTTCGGCTGGATGCGTCACCTTGCGCTGAGTGCTACAAGCGATTCAAGATCGCAGAATCCATGCCAAATTACTGCAATACGCTTCGGGGAGTCACTTCGACCATGAACATATTTACCACACGCCCGCAAATTTCTGGAACCTTTGGGGTTGTCACCTCAACCCACTGGATTGCATCAAGCGTGGGGATGGCGATGCTGGAACGTGGCGGAAATGCGTTTGACGCGGCGGTGGCGGCGGGGTTGGTGCTGCAAGTGGTGGAACCACATCTGAACGGACCGGGGGGTGAATTGCCCGCGATCCTATGGTCGGCGCAGGCGCAGCGCACCGATGTCATCAGCGCACAAGGCCCCGCGCCCGCAGGTGCCACAATCGCGCATTACCGCGCGCAGGGCTTACGCTACGTGCCCGGTGACGGGCTGCTGGCCACTGTCATACCGGGCGCATGGGATGGCTGGATGCTGATGTTGCGCGATTACGGGCGGCTTCGCTTGCGCGACGTGCTTGAACCGGCAATCCATTATTGCAGCGCGGGCCACCCTTGCCTGCCGCGTGTGGCCAACACTGTGGCGGGGCTGGCGGATTTCTTTCGTGACAACTGGCCCAGCTCCTATGACACTTGGGTGCCGGGCGGCCAGGTTCCCGTTGCGGGCCAGTTGCTGCGCAACCCCACCCTTGCGCGCACCTATTCCCGTATACTTGCGCAGGCGGAATCCCATCAGTCCCGCGACACCCAGATCGAGGCTGCGCGCGATGCCTTCTATCGCGGTTTCATCGCCGAAGAGATGGGCGCCTGGCTGGACACACAGGAATTACCCGACAGCGAAGGGCGCATGCAGCGCGCGGTTCTGACTGCGGCGGATATGGCAGGCTACAGCGCGCAGATCGAAGCGCCGGTCTGGGGGCGCTACGGCGACTGGGACATTGCCAAATGTGGGGCGTGGACACAGGGGCCAGTGCTGCTGCAATCGCTTGCACTTCTGGACGGGATGGAATTGCGCGATCTTGACCCACATGGCGCGGACTTCATCCATCTGGTCACAGAGGCGATGAAACTGGCCTTTGCTGATCGCGAAATCTATCTGGCAGACCCGAATTTCACCGATGTGCCCCTGCAAGGCTTGCTGTCGGCAGAGTATAACGCCGCGCGCCGCGCGCTGATTGGCAGGCAGGCCAGTCTGGACCTGAACCCCGGCACCTTGCCGGGTTTTGAGGCGCAGCGCAGCGCCATGCTGGCCGCATTGGAACGCCTGAGCCGCACCGATGGCGCAGTGTATGAACCGACAATGGCCCATCTGGCCCGCAAACGCGGCGATACCGTGCATCTGGATGTTATCGACGCCGAGGGCAACATGGTCGCAGCCACGCCATCGGGCGGCTGGCTGCAAAGCTCGCCCGCCATTCCATCGCTGGGCTTTTGTCTGAACACACGCGCGCAGATGTTCTGGCTGGACGAAGGGCTGCCCGGATCATTGGCCCCCGGCAAACGCCCGCGCACCACGCTTTCGCCGACATTTGCCATACAAGACGGACAGCCGCGCATGGTGTTCGGCACACCGGGCGGTGACCAGCAGGACCAGTGGCAGTTGATATTCTTCCTGTATCACGCGGAATTCGGCATGGGGCTGCAACAGGCCCTTGATGCGCCGCTGTTTCATTCAACGCATTTTCCCGCCAGCTTCTACCCGCGGTCGCGCAGCCCCGGCCAGATCATGGTAGAGGACACATTCGGCGCGCAGGTCATCGCGGATTTGCGCGCGCGCGGGCATGATGTGCAGACCGCCCCGCATATGAGCATCGGGCGGCTGACGGCGGCGGCGCAAGGGGCTGATGGCATTTTGCGCGCAGGCGCGTCACCGCGCCTGATGCAGGCTTATGCTGTGGGCCGGTAACACCCTCCTATTCGGGATAAAGCACGCAAGCCACTTCATGGCCGTCGGAAATCTTGCGCCGTTTGGGGGACGGGTGACTGTCAAATGTTACCACCAGCGCAGTGCCGGACTCTGTGATCGTCGCGGCCTCTGCCAATGAGGCAGGGCGCGCGGCCAGCACTTCGGCAAGTTGCGCGCGGGCAAGCGCCACACCTTTGGGTGCGGGAATGCGCACTGCCAGCCCGTCGCGTTCGGGCACGCCCAGCGCATCGCGGTTGCGTTCTTCCAGATCCCATTCGGCAAGGGCCGCAATCACATCGCGCCCTTCCCAGCCGCAGGTCACAGTCGCCAGCGGGCAGCGGTTGTGGAACCGGCAACCGTTGGGAATGTCACTTGCAGACGGGATTTCCCCTGCCGATTCCAAGGGCGGCTTTTCCACGCTTGGGTCAGGTTCGGGCGAGGCATCAAGCAGCAGTTGCGTATAAGGGTGGCGGCGTTCGGCGATTACCTTTTCCGTGGGGCCAACCTCGACAATCTCGCCCAGATACATGATCGCGGTGCGGTCCGCGACATAGCGGATGGTGGGCAGATCATGGCTGACATAGATAAAGGAAATCCCCATCTCGTCGCGGAAATGGCGCATCAGGTTCAACACGCCCGCGCGGATGGACACATCCAGCATCGACACAGGTTCATCCGCGATGATGAAGCGCGGCTCCAACACGATGGCGCGGGCGATGGCCACGCGCTGGCGTTGTCCGCCCGACAATTCATGTGGAAACCGTTCCATATAGGTATCGGCAGGTTTCAGGCCCGCGCGTTCAAGGGCCTGCACCACCAATTCACGCCGCTTGGCACCCTTGGCCAGCCCGTGAATCGTCAGCGGCTCGCCCACAATATCCTGAATGGTAAAGCGCGGGTTCAGTGTTTGATAAGGGTCCTGAAACACCATCTGCGCACGACGGCGAAACGCCTTCAGGGCTGCACCCTTCAGGGGGGCAATATCTTCCCCCTCGGACACGATACGCCCTGCGGTCGGGTCTTGCAGCCGCACCAGCATTTCGCCCGTCGTGGTCTTGCCCGACCCGGATTCACCTGCCAACCCCAGAATTTCGCCTTCCTGCAAGGTCAGGTCAATGCCGTCCACCGCGTGCACGAAGGTTTCGGATTTGCCGAAAAACCCGCTCGCTATGGGGAAATGCTTGACCAGCCCTTCGACCTGCAACACCTCGGCGCTGGCTTTATGGTCGCGGCGGGTCACGCTGGTGACTTCTTCATTCAGGCGCTGGCCCACCTTGGCCCATGCGTCATTCGTGGCCGCAACACGGCGGAATTCCTCGACACGGTCGGGGTAATGGCAGGCGGCATAGCGCCCCTCGCCAACCTCATGCTGTGCCGGGTCTTCGGCAATGCAGCGTTCCGTCGCAAAAGGGCAGCGTTCGGCAAAACGGCAGCCTTTGGGCGGGTCCAGCAGATTGGGCGGTGTGCCGGGAATGGAGATCAGTTCACGCTGCGCCCCTTCCAATGTAGGGAACGCATTGGTCAGCCCCATCGTATAGGGGTGGAAGGGTTGGCCGAATACCTGTCGCACAGGGCCGGTTTCCATGATCTTGCCGCCATACATGACCGCTACGCGGTCGCAGGTCTGCACCACAACCGAAATATCATGCGTGATGAACATCAGCGCCATGCCGCGTTCACGCCGCAACCGCGCCAGCCGCGACAGGATTTGCGCCTGTGTTACCACATCCAGCGCGGTGGTCGGTTCATCCGCGATCAGCAGTTGCGGCTGAAGCGCCATCGCCATGGCAATCACCGCGCGCTGTTTCATGCCGCCCGACATTTCATGTGGATAGGCGCGCAGGCGAGAGGGGTCCAGCCCCACGGCGCGGAACAGGTCTTCGGACTGCGCCCATGCATCGGCCTTGTCGATCTTGATATGCGCGTTCATCGCCTCGACGATCTGGTCGCCCACGCGGTAGACCGGATCAAGCGCATTCATCGCCGCTTGCGAAATCCACGCGATTTCCTTCCAGCGCACGCGGCGCATATCCTCGCCCTGCAAGGGCACCAGATCGCGGCCCGCAAAATCGATCACCCCGCGCGGGATCTCGCCATTGGGCGGCAGCAGTTTCAGCATCGCTTTCGCCGCCGTGGTCTTGCCGCAACCG
This sequence comes from Roseinatronobacter sp., assembly GCA_007126715.1. Classification (GTDB taxonomy): domain Bacteria; phylum Pseudomonadota; class Alphaproteobacteria; order Rhodobacterales; family Rhodobacteraceae; genus Roseinatronobacter. The sequence goes on along the minus strand of SLAT01000143.1, from coordinate 17 downwards.
GATTCGCCCACCAGCCC
>SLAT01000347.1 GCA_007126715.1 Roseinatronobacter sp. | reverse complement strand
CCATGACATTCAACGCGGCCGTCGGTGAATTCAGAATGGCAATACCGCCCGCGCCCACAGCCATCATTGCAAGGCCAATGGGAACGCGCAAGGCGAGCAGGGCAAACAGCGCCAGAAAGCCGACCAGACCGGCCATGAGAGGTGTCATTTTATTTCCTGTCTTTCAGCGCTGGAGGGGAACAGCGTCTTGAGACCTTCGAGCGCCAGAACAAGGGCAAACAGCCCAAGTGAAATGGCAACGGCAAACTGAAACGGATGCTTGGGGATGCGCATCATATTGGTGACATCTGACCAGCGCAGACTGCCCGCCGCATATAGCCATGCGCGCCATGCGACATAGGCCAGAAAGGCGGCCCCTGCCAGATGCACAAGGGCTGTCAGCCAGCGGAACACCGGCATATCCAGCCAACGGCCCAGCAGGTCGACCGTCACATGCCCGCGCGTGATTGCTGTGTATGGAAACCCAAGCGCCACGATCAGCGACATTGCCAGTTCGGTCAATTCATAGCCGCCCCGGAAGGGGCGGCCAAAGAAGTAGCGCATCGTGATCTCGTAGATCACCAGCAACATCAGCCCGGCCAGCACCAGACCACCGCCATAAGCGATGAAGCGCAAAATACGTTCAAACCAGCGTTCGATCTGTGCCAGCATGGGCTTTTACTCAGTCCAGCGTGATGCCAGCAACCGCCAGAAGCGCGGGGCCGTCGATGCCTTGCGCTTCCATCTCGGCGGCCCATTCGGCGTAGATCGGCGAAAGGGCTTGAAGGATGCGTGCCTGTTCTTCTTCCGAGAACTCGATCACTTCCTTGCTGGAGTCGTTGCGCACGAATTCGACACTTTCATCGGCGCGCGCCAGATAGGCCTCGGTCGCACGGCGGCTTAGCTCGATCCCGGTAAGGTCATCGATGATCGCCTGATGCTCTTCCGAGAGGTTGTTATAGCTGCCCTCGTTCATCACTACAGTGAATTGCGAACGACCAAAGATTGGCCCGGTCAGCGTGTAGTAATTCGCCACCTCATGCATGCGGAAATCGAGGATCGTGGTGAATGGCACCATCGCGCCGTCGATCACGCCGCGTTCAAGCTGTGGGTAAAGCTCGGTGATCGGCATCGCGACCGGAGTGCCGCCAAGGGCTTCGATCTGACCTGCCTGCGCTGCGGATGGCGAGCGCAGGATCATGCCCTCGATATCTTCCATCGCGCGGATGGGCCGATCGCGGGTATAGATGCCCGCATCATCTGCAGCCCAGAGTGCCAGTACTTTCAACCCGTCGAATTCGGGGTCCAGATATCCGTTCTCCAGCAGTTCCCACATCAGAGTGGTGGATGCCACGCCATCTTCGGACAGGCCCGGCAACTCGATCATCTGGGTGCGCGGGAATTGTGGCGATGTATAGCCCGGCAGGCTGAATACCATGTCTACAGTGCCTTCCTGCGCCTGCCGGATCAGTTGCGGTGCGCCACCACCAAGCTGCATGGAAGGATAAAGGGTGAGTGTCAGCTCACCGGCGGATCTTTCTTCGATCTCTGCCGCCAGCGGCTCCAGAATATTGGTGTAGATGATATGGCTGGGGCCAACGAAGGTGTGCAGGCGCAATTCGGTTTGCGCGCTGGCAATCGACGCACCGAACACCCCTATTGCAATTGCTGTCGCGGCGCTTGTGGTCCGTAGCGCTGCCGTGGTTTTGCGTGAAAGTTCCATTGTCTTCCTCCCGGTTATGTCGGTCTTAAGAGTAGTGAGCCACAGTTGCCTGCTTTTCCCCGAAGCAAGCCGACGCACCTTGCAGGGGTAGAAATGCGCTTTTGCCCTGCTTGTGCGACAAGGATACGATGCGTTTGCACATGCTTTCAATTATATTTTTGCCCATTTTTCTAAACCTCAGGGTTAATTGATGGCGGCTGGCTGTCGTATCCTCACGGCGGAAACTGCGATGGTGTTGTTTCGGGGCATTACGATATCGGCGCTTCTGGTGTCAGAGCCTTTGGTCTTGCCGATCTCTCCATATGATCGCCGCGCAAGCTCCTCCCCCTGTGGTTCTACAAATTTTAGAGGGTATTTGTGAAATTGGAAAAGCTGCGAGCCGATAAGTTTTCCGTACATTGCGCTTCTGGGTGCGGACCTGATTTCGGCAGATTGTTGGCTTCCTGAGCGATAATATCCAGAAAGTCAGAGTGGAGCCGACCGGGCATATTACCTTGCAATTCTGTTAAACCAATCTCGCGCTCGGCAGATTGCAAGGCGATATTCAATGGCACGATCAAGCCTTGCTCGATCTCATAACTGATCTGGTTGGGCGACATCAGCGCCAAAGCATCGGATGCCAGCAATATGCCGCGCAAGACGACCAGCGATCCTGTCTCGACATGGCCCAACTGCCCGGATTCCAGCCCGTGACGGTGTGCCAGGGCCTCGAAAACGCGGCGAGCTGGCGCGTCGCGTCGTGGCAATATCCACGGAAATTCAGCAAGTTGCTGGCCGGTCAACACCTGTCCTGCCAATGGGTGACCGGCACGGGCAACCACGCGCAAGGAATCCGTGAACAGGCGGGACTCGCTAAGGTCCTGATCGGTGGCATCATCGCGCAGGGCGCCAACAATCACGTCACATGCCCCAAGTCGCAACCGTTGCAGCAGGAATTCATACGATCCATCCAGTACTTCCAGCGTGGCTGCGGGATATTTCTTTAGCAACCGTACGACGGCACGCGGCACAATCTGTGTCCGCGCGAGAGGCAAGGCGCCGATGACAAGCCGGCTGTCGAATACGCCCTGCCTCTCGCGCAGTTCTGCGTGGGCAAGGTCAATCTCTCGCAGTGCAAGGCTGGCGCGGGTTGCGACAATGGCGCCCGCCGCACTCAGAACACGATTGCGTTGGCCGCCCTCAAGAACGGGTTGGCCGATGATCCGCTCAACCTCCTTGGTGGCGCGCCGCACCGATGCTTCGGTCTGTCCAACGGATTGCGCAGTCGCTGCGAAGCTGCCCGTCAAAGCAAACTGGGCCATGACCCGTAATTGCGTGATGCTGGCGTAACGTTCCAGAAGATCGGCGCTGACCTGTCGCGCACGGCCGCGCGGGAAAAGCGAGGGGTCTTGCAAATGCATCAGCGCACGCCGCGCGCGCCGTGTTACGACCTTGCCTTCTTCGGTCGCGATTGCGGAATTGCCCACTCGCTCCAGCAATGGGGCACGGAAAATAAGCGAGAGCTTCGCGATTGCCTGCGAGGCGGCGGGCTGAGAGATATTCACCGCTTGCGCTGCGCGGGTGAGTGAACCTTCCCTTACTGCGATTTCCAGCAATCGCAGATGGCGCATATTGGGCCAGTCGGGCAGGGAAGGGCGCGAAGTTTCGAGCATAATGGGCTGACCTGTGCTGCAAGTGCAATTGCGCGGCGACATATGCGCGATTGTGTCGCGCTGACAGTATTCGGGTACGGCGTGCGGCATTCGAACGCTGCAAAGGTAATAAGTAAACCGTATCATGTCGTCAGATTGCGGACAACAATCCTCTTTTAGATACTGAAATAAATAAATAAATTCTGAAACAAGGTCATTCGGCCTGCATTCGGGCATCAGGAGAGTTCACTTGAAACTTCGCGCAGTCTCGGCAACCTTGTGCGCAAAGACGCGAAGGACGAGAGGCAACCGTGAGCATATTGCTGGCCGTATTGGCGATTCTTCTGGGTGGGGTGATGAAAGGCGCGATTGGGGCCGGCGTTCCGGTGATCGCGGCGCCAGCACTTACGATGCTGTTCAATGTGCAGACTGCTGTCGCCATTCTGGTGGTGCCCAACTTGCTTAGCAATGTCTGGCAGGCTTGGCACTTTCGCAAAGAGGCGATGCCGCGCCGCTTTCTGGTCCTGTTTGCGGGCGGCGGAATGCTGGGGGTGGCTGTTGGCACATTCTTGCTTTCTATATTGCCGCAAGAAACCCTGTCGCTGATGGTGGCATGTGCCGTGATTGCCTATATCACCCTGCGCGTTGCACGCCCGGGCTGGACGCTCGCGCGTGATACCGCCAACCGACTTTGTGGCGCAGCAGGTATTGCCGGGGGGTTCCTGCAAGGGGCCACAGGTATTTCTGCCCCGGCCTCGATCACGTTCCTGAACGCGATGAAACTTCCGCGAGAGGCATTCATCGGTACGATCTCGATCTTTTTCGTCTCGATGACCGCGATGCAGATCCCGGCCTTGTGGAGCGTTGGCCTGTTGAGCCTTGAGATGCTGGCCTATGGGTTCGGGGCGCTGGGCTTGGTGTTTTTGTCCATGCCACTGGGCAACTGGCTTGGCAAACGTGCCTCGCCCAAGGTGTTCGACATGGTTATGCTGGTCACGCTGGGCGTGATTGCGGTCAAGATCCTGTTCGAAGCCATTTTCTAGCGGAAGGGCGCGCGGCATGGTGTTTATTCAGACATTGCTGCCCATTTTCGCAGTGATCGGCATTGGCTGGGTGGCTGTGCGCTCTGGCTATCTCGACAAAGGGGCCGTGGCCCCCGCAGGGCAGGTTGTGATGCGCATTGCCCTGCCTGCGATGATCTTTCTTGCATTGGCGACCACCCCCACAGAGCAGGCGTTCGATCTGGCATTTCTGCTGGTCTATTGCGCGGCCTCTCTGGTGGTGTTGGCGCTGTGCTATGCTTTGGCGCGGTTCGCCTTGGGCATGTCGAAACCCGAAGCTGCGGTCATCGGTCTGGGTGTGTCGATGGCCAATAGCGCGTTCATGGGCTTTCCCATCGGGCAGGCCATTCTTGGGCCAGAGGCGGCAATCAGGGTGTTTGCGCATGTACTGATTGTCGAGAATCTGGTGATCTTGCCACTGGCACTTTTGCTGCTGGCCGTTGCGGGTAGCGATGCGGCACACCGCCCGCGCGTGCTGCGCGAAATGCTGCGCAATCCGCTGATGATTGCGCTTGTGGCGGGTGGGGCTGTCTCGGCTCTCGGGGTGGGGCTGCCTGCACCCGCGACCGCTGTTCTGGAACTTCTGGGCCGCTTGTCGGCCCCGCTTGCCTTGCTGGTCATT
>SLAT01000166.1 GCA_007126715.1 Roseinatronobacter sp. | reverse complement strand
TATGCGCGCGGCGGCGCGCGCACTTCTTGGCCAGCCTTCAGAGTGCTGGCCGATCCTGATGCAGAGTTTTCTGACCGAGGCCCATATTGCTGATTGCTATCGCAAACGATGGGGCCGCGCGCATCCGCGCCTTGGTAACGGAACGCTGATGAGTGTTGCGCTTGCCCGCTGCCCTGTTGCAGAGCCTGTGGCCTCGGACCGGGTATATCTGGCGGCACTTGCTGCCGTGATCGCGGGTGTTCTGGATTGGAAAACACGCAATAACGCCGGAAAAAACCGCACCTTGGTATAGATGACGAATCCCCTTTCCCTGCGGCGCGCCTGCCCCTATATCGCGCCCATGGCACAAACACCCCTTTTGCAACTCTCGAATATCTCGCTCACCTATGGTGGCAATCCTGTCTTTGACGGGCTGGACCTTGTGGTTCAACCTGGCGACCGGGTTGCGCTGGTGGGGCGCAACGGCTCTGGCAAATCCACGCTGATGAAGGTGATGGCCGCTCTGGTCGAGGCCGACACCGGCGCGCGTAGCCTCTCGCCCGGTGTGACCGTTGGCTATATGGAACAAGACCCGGATTTCACGGGCTTTGCGACTTTGGGGGATTATGCCGCCCAGAATCTTGACCCGGCCGAGGCATACCGCATCGAGATGGCCGCCGAGGGGCTGGATTTCGACCCCAGCCTTGACCCCGAAAAGGCATCCGGCGGCGAGAGGCGCCGCGCAGCATTGGCAAAACTGCTGGCGGAAGCACCTGAATTGATGCTGCTGGACGAGCCGACAAACCATCTTGATATTCATGCGATCGGCTGGCTGGAAGCGCGCCTGCGCGAGACGCGCGCCGCCTTTGTCTTGATCAGCCATGACCGTGCGTTCCTGCGCGCGCTAAGCCGCGCCACCTTGTGGATCGACCGGGGGCAGGTGCGCCGCCGCGAATCCGGGTTTGACGGGTTCGAGGAGTGGCGCGACACATTATGGGCGCAGGAAGATGATGCGCGCCACAAGCTGAACCGCAAGATCAAGGCCGAGGCCCGCTGGGCCGTGGAAGGGATCAGCGCGCGGCGCAAGCGCAATCAGGGCCGCGTGCGCGCGCTTCAGGAATTGCGCGCGCAGCGTGCGGGCCAGATCAAACGGCAAGGCACCGCTGCAATGGCAATGGAAGCGGCCGCCCCTTCGGGAAAGCTGGTGGCCGAGTTGGAGAATGTCCACAAGGCGTTTGGCGGGCGCGTGATCTTGCGCGACTTTTCCCTGCGTGTGATGCGCGGGGAACGCGTGGCTTTTGTCGGCCCCAATGGCGCAGGCAAGACAACGCTCTTGCGCATGATCACCGGCGCGGAAGAGGCCGATCAGGGCAACATCCGGCGCGGCACCAATCTGGAAACTGCCATTTTCGACCAGAGCCGCGCGCAACTTGACCCGAATGCTTCGCTTTGGGAAAACCTGACGGGGGATCCGCTGATGCGGGTGCCGGGGCAGGCCGATCAGGTCATGGTGCGGGGGCAACCCAAGCATGTGGTTGGCTATCTGAAGGAATTTCTGTTCGATGAGGCGCAGGCGCGCGCCCCTGTGCGGTCCCTTTCGGGGGGAGAGCGCGCGCGGCTTTTGCTGGCGCGGATCATGGCGCAGCCCGCCAATCTGCTGGTGCTGGACGAGCCGACCAATGATCTGGATGTCGAAACACTGGATCTGTTGCAAGATATCCTGAGCGAGTTTGACGGCACGGTGCTGCTGGTCAGCCATGACCGCGACTTCATCGACCGCATCGCCTCGACCACGCTGGTATTCGAGGGGGAGGGGCGTGTGACGGCCTATGCGGGCGGCTGGTCGGATTATCTGGCGCAGCGTAACGAGGCCGAGGCACCTGCGGCACAACCCGCCGCAGGGCCGCGCAGCAAGGACAAGGCAAAGCCAAAAGCAAAAGCCAAGACCGGGCTAAGCTATACCGAGACGCACCGGCTGGAAAAGCTGCCCGCCGAGATAGCAAAGCTGGAAGCAGAGATCGCAAAGCTGGCCGGACTTCTGGCCGATGCCGAGTTGTTCACGCGCGAGCCGGTCAAGTTCCGCAAGGCGACCGAAGCAATGGCCGCACGCCAGACGGCGCTGGAAGCGGCAGAGGAAGAATGGTTGGCGCTGGAGGAGAAGGCCGGGGGGTGACCGCTTGCGGGCGAGGGGAGTTCTTGTGATTTGCGGTGGAATGTCGAAGTCAGATTCGCGCGACCTTCCAGATATCACCGCAACCGCAGCATGCAGCCACGAGCATTCCCGCAGCTGCATTACAATATTTGACCCGCCCTAATTATGTATAGGGCGGGTGAACCCATTCAGAACCTCATCATCGCGCCGAGCGTGAAGATATTGGTATTCAGGTCAACATCGATGGCGGTCCCTTGCCCGTCCTTGAGGTTGAAACCATTCGCTTCCATATGGCGGTAGGACATCACCATGCTCAGGCGGTCGGTAATCGGCACTTCTGCACCCACGCCAACCTGCCACGCAAATACCGTGTCGTTATCAGATATATTCAGAGGTACGCCGCCGATCAGTGACTCCATATCGACATTGGCGTGCATAATCCCGATGCCACCGCCGATGAACGGCCGGATCGCCCCGGTGCCAAAGGTATACCAGCCATTCAGCATGCCGGTCGTTAGCTGGTAGGACCCGTCTGTCGCGATGTTTTGGAAGCCGGGCGCGTTTGAAAAGGACAATTCATCGGTATCGCCGCTAAGGCGCATTAGCTCCGCCTCGAAGCGAAGGCCGTTGCCATAGTCGTACCCGACCGCGCCAGTCAGGCCGAGCGCTCTCTTGAGGCTCAGGTCACCATCTGGCGAGGGGACATCGTCATCTTGGGTGAAGCTCGTGTCAGGGGTCGCGTGGACAACTGAAAGTGCACCGTAAAAGCTGCGCAGGGGGGCTGCCCCAGTGATTACGGGCGCAGTTGGTGCCATGACCACGGACGGTTCTGCGTGCGGAGCTTCCGGTGATCCCGCGAATGCAGGTATAGCAAAGGGGGTCGCCAAGGCGATGATTGCAAGTCTCACTTCAGGAATCCTTAGGTTCAAGACTGTCAGCGGGAATGCTGAGGTCTTCTCAACCAGTAGTTGCATGAAGATTGGGCTTTACACAAGGCAATGCCTGCTTTTTCATCAGCCAATGGGCCAGTATCTTGCCATGACGTGGTATATTTGCCGATATCGTGCGGGGCGTGTTGTCTGCGGGTCGTGCAACCTACCCCATTACTTGGCGAGGTGGTGCTAATGGCTGCCCATGCAGGGCGCGGCGGCCTTACGCCCTCGATCCCGCGCCGAGTGTTCGAGTTACAACCCTACTATAATTATAAAGCCTAATCCCGCTTTCTGCCCCGGCGCAGCAACCGCCCGATCAGAAAAGACGTGCGGGGCACATATTCATAGCGTGTGCGCGCATGTGGTGTGGCGCGCGAGCGCATTCGCACCAGCCCGAACACCACCAGCACGATATGCGCCACCGAGATGAAGACGAACATCGCCGCTGGCCCTTTCAGGTCGATCAGCAGCGAGGCAATCAGCGGGCTGGCAATCGCGCCCACGGCATAAAGGAACATCAGCGCGGCGGACAGTTCCACCGCTTCTGACGGGTCGGTAAAGTCATGGGCATGCGCGGCTGAGATTGAATAGATCGGAAAAGTGGTCATCCCAAAGAAGCCTGCAGCCAGAAAAATCGCCACCACACCACGGTCGGCACTGGCTACTGTTGCCACACAGGCCAGAACCGAGGCGACCGACAGCCAGATCAGCACCACACGCCGGTCATATTTATCAGCCAGCCATCCGACCGGAATCTGCACCAAGGCGCCCCCCAGAACATAGGCCGCCAGAAACAGCGCGATGACTTCGGCCTTCAGCCCGACTGATAGCGCATAAAGCGGTCCCACCATGCGAAACGCCGCGCCAGTAATGCCAGACACCACAACTCCGGCTGCCGCGAGGGGAGAGCGATTCCAAGCAAAACCCGGCCGCAGCCTTGGGGCGCCGGACACCGGCGGGGCCTCGGAGCGGGTCAGGACCAGTGGGAACAGCGCCGCGCAGCACAGCAGGGCCAACAGGTTGTAGGAGACGTAAGAGGCGGGCGTCAGAACCCCGATCAGAAGCTGTGCGCCCAGACTGCCCACAATATCCACCACACGGTAAACCCCCATAGCGCGGCCGCGCGTCTCGTTGGTCAACTTGGCTTGCAACCATGCCTCGATGATCGTGTAACACCCTGCCACGGCCAGCCCCGACGCCATGCGCAAAACGGCCCAGGCCAGCGGGTGAATGACCAGCATATGCGCAAGGATCCCGATCGTGCCCGCCGCCGTCAGCGCCGCGAAGGCGCGCGAATGACCCACTTGCCCCATCAGACGTGGCGCCCACCAGCACCCGATGAAAAACCCGATGAAATGCGCCGAGCCCAGAAGCCCGATTTGTCCCGCACTGAACCCCAGTTCAACACCTGACAGCGCATCCAGCGGTACAACGCCGCCAAGGCCAAGTTGCAACAGAACAACCGACAGGAACAGGGCGGCAAAGGAAATTAACAAACGCATCTTGGCCACGTGCTCCGACAGCTTTTGCCAAGAGAGTGCCGTGTGCATCAGGCAAGGTCCAGTGGCGATATCGGATTCGGGTGGTTTCCGGTCGAGTCGCGATGTCTGATTCTCGCTAAAGGGACGCGCCGTCAGCCCTGATGCCCAGAGGTCGTGCGCATGATCGCCAGAACGCTGCATTTTGCAACAAGAGGGTCTGCATGGGGGTAATTTAAGTGCTCTATATGGCAGGCGGGCGCATTATTACTGCGCGGCTCTGGTGAAATTTTGGGCAAATTGGAAAAAGTGACAGATTCATGAATTTCTCTCTTGCGTGTTTTGATTGTATTACCTAGATAGCGCTCACCGGCGGCTGAGAAGTTGCTGGGAGTTGAAGCGGGCTTGTATGTTTGCTGAGGCGTAGATTTCGAGACAGGGTTGCATGGGGTTGCGCCGGGATGGTGTAGCGCTGTGTATG
>SLAT01000076.1 GCA_007126715.1 Roseinatronobacter sp. | reverse complement strand
GTGGCCCCGCCACCGGTTGAGGTGACCGAGACCCCCCAGCGCATTCCTGTCCAGCCCTGCAAACGCCCGGCCAGACGCGCGGCCAGATCGCGAGAGGCATCTTGCGTCGGCTCGAATTCAATCCGGCCGGGGGTGTATTTGACAAGGCGCAAACAGGTCTCAACCTCCATCAGCAGCGCCATGTCGCGCCGCTCTCGGATCATGGCCACGACCGAGGCGAAATCAGGATATTGCGCAAGCGCCGGCACAGGCTCGGCCAAGGCGGCCTGCGCCCCATTCCCACGCCCGCCACTGCCACCCGACCGATGCCCGGTCGGTCCCGGCCCGGCGGGTGCGGGCGCGCGCGGTGGTCTGTCCACACCCCCTCCCGGCCCGGTGCCGGGCGGCGGTGACGGCTGGTCATGCCATTTGCGCACCAACTCTTCAGGGCTGGGCAGATCGGCCACATGGGTTAGCCGGATTATCGCCATTTCTGCTGCCATCATGGAATTGGGGGCGCTGGCCACTTCTTCCAAAGCCTTGAGCAGCATCTGCCATGTTCGCGTGAGCGTGCGCATCGGCAGGGCCTGCGCCATGCCAGCGCCCCTGTCCCGTTCTTCCGGGCTGAGGGTCGGATCATCGCCCGAATCCGGGGTGATCTTGGTCACGCTCAGCCAATGCGTAATCTCGGCCAGATCACGCAGCACGGCCATCGGGTCCGCGCCATCTGCATATTGCGCGGCCAGTTCGGACAACGCCGCCCCGGCATCGCCGCGCATGATGTGATCAAACAGGTCCAACACCCGCGCACGATCCGCAAGCCCCAGCATTGCGCGGACCTGATCGGCGCTGGTTTCTCCTGCCCCGTGGCTGATCGCCTGATCCAGCAGGCTCATCGCATCGCGCACCGACCCCTCGGCCGCGCGCGTGATGAGCGCCAGTGCATCTTTCGCCACCTGCCCGCCTTCGGCCTGCGCCACGCGTTCGAGATGCGCGATCATCACCTCCGGTTCAATGCGGCGCAGATCGAAACGCTGGCAGCGCGACAGCACCGTGACAGGCACCTTGCGAATCTCTGTCGTGGCAAAGATGAATTTCACATGAGCAGGCGGTTCTTCCAGTGTTTTCAACAACGCGTTAAAGGCGTTGTTCGACAGCATGTGCACTTCATCGATGATATAGATCTTGTAGCGCGCCGAAGCGGCCCGATAGGCGACCGAGCTGATGATCTCGCGAATATCATCGACCCCCGTGCGCGAGGCAGCGTCCATCTCCAGCACATCGACATGGCGACCATCGGTGATCGCGCGGCAATGCTCGCAGACCCCGCAAGGCTCTGTAGTTGGCCCGCCCTCTCCGTCAGCACCGATACAATTCAGCCCCTTGGCAATGATGCGCGCCGTGGTGGTTTTGCCGGTCCCGCGAATTCCTGTCATTATGAAAGCATGATGGATACGATCAGCAGCAAAAGCGTTGCGTAAGGTGCGCACCATCGCATCTTGCCCGATCAGATCGGCAAAACTTTCCGGGCGGTATTTTCGCGCCAGAACCTGATAGGGAATTTGCGTCTCGCTCATAGGGGTCTGCCTGTTGTCACGCGAAGCAGTCTAGCCTGCGCGGGGCGGGATGGGAAACGGCTTTTCACGACATCGACGCTGCACGCAAACTCTGCTGTGGTCATATGAGTATTTAGAGCAAGAAAATGATCCATGATTACCTTGCCCCAAGCCCGTGTGATTGGATGAAACGATTGACTCGCTCTGCATAGGCGGCGGTTTGCTCGAGATGCGGCAAATGTCCTGCGCGGCGCAGCAATGCAAATTCAGAGCCATGCACAAGATCGACTGTTTCACGCACAAGATCCGGCGGGGTAGAGCCGTCGCGGTCCCCAGCGATCCCAAGAGTGGGTAGCCTCAGGCCCGCGGTCGTGCTGTAGAAATCAGTACCGGCAATCGCCTCGGCGCAACCCACCCAACCTTCTAGGGGCGTTGAAAGGAACATATTGCGCCATAATGGCAGAGCGGGGCTGGCGCGAAAATCTGCGGTGAACCAGCGTTCCATAGTAGCATCGACCAAGGCTGGCAGGCCTTGGGTGCGGGCCAGATTCTCACGCTCGCGCCAAATCTCTGCGGTGCCGATACGGGCTGCGGTGTTTGACAGCACCATCGCACGGATCAGATCAGGGCGCTTGACCGCCAGGCCTTGGGCCACCATCCCGCCAATGGAAAGCCCCACGAACACGCACTCCCTGACATTCAGGTAATCAAGCAGCGCCTCTGTATCGCGCACCAACTGCCCCATGGAATAAGGCGCATCCGGCACATCCGACAGACCATGACCGCGCCGATCATAGCGGATAATGCGCAGTCCCGGTGCAAGATGCGGCAAGAGCGGGTCCCAAAGTCGCAGATCGGTGCCCAGTGAATTCGAAAAAACGACCGGCACCCCATCTCCTGGCCCGTCAATCCGGTAATGCAGATGGATATGCCCAAGATCAGCGGTTTGCATCTGCATCCCCCATAGCCAATGCATCCATGAAAACCGGGCGGTCGACATTCCCGCCCGAGGCGGTGACAATAACAGCCTCGCCCGTAATGTCGTCACCGTGAAAAAGTGCCGCAGCCAGCGCCACGGCGCCCCCCGGTTCCAGCACCAGTTTCAGGCGCTCATATGCAAGCCCCATCGCGCGCAAGGCCTCTTCGTCGCTGACCACCATCCCCGGCCCGCATAGGCGTTGTAGAATGGGCCATGTCAGGGCACCGGGGCGCGGCGTGACAATTGCATCGCACAGACCCGAACGGGTCGGATTCTCTACGACCTGCCCTGTTGCCAGCGATTGCGCAACGTCATCAAATCCTTCCGGCTCTACCGTGCGAACCTGCATCAGTGGCGCTACCTGCTCTAGCGCGAGTGCGATGCCCGATGTCAGCCCCCCGCCCCCGCAGCACACCAGCACCTGCGCCGCCTCAACCCCCTCAGCCTGCGCCTGCTGTGCAATTTCAAGGCCGACACTGCCCTGACCGCCAATCACTTGAGGATGATCAAAGGGCTGGACCAGTTCCAGCCCACGCTCTGCCGCCAAGGCCAGGCCCAACGCATCGCGATCCTCAAGCGCGCGATCATATAGCACGACCTCAGCACCCAGCGCGCGCGTATTGGCGATCTTTATCGCCGGCGCATCGCGCGGCATGATAATGACCGCCGACAGCCCCTTCAGGCTTGCCGCATAAGCAACCCCCTGCGCATGATTTCCAGAGGAAAAGGCGATAACCCCGCGCGCCGTATCCGGCAGCGCCGTAATCGCCGACCACGCGCCACGAAACTTGAAGCTGCCTGTATGTTGCAGGCATTCCGCTTTGACGAACACGCGGCGGCCAGCGATCCTGTCCAGAAACGGCGATGAAAGCAGCGGCGTGCGGCGCGCATGCCCCTTCAGGCGATGGGCCGCTGCGGTGATCATATCAAAATTCACAGACACATCCCCAGCCATTCGTGAATCGCTTGCAGCGCTTCGCGTTCATCCAGAAATGGTATATGCCCGCGCCCGGGCACTTCGGCAAACAGCATGTCCGGGCGCTGGCGCTGCATCTCGGCGGCGGTCGCGGAACTCAACAGGTTGGAATTCGCCCCACGGATCAGTGCCAAAGGCATCCCTTCACAAGCCGCGAACATGGGCCACAGGTCACCACCACCCCCCTCCATTGCGGCCAGAAAGGCATCGCGCAAGGCCGGGTCATAATTCAACTCCAGCCCCTGATCGGTCGCTATGAAATGGCGTTTTGCTTCTTGTAGCCAGCGCCCCTCAGGCACGTCCGAGAATTCGGGAAAAGACCGCTCCAGCGCGATGGCAGCCTGCGCATGGGTCCATGCAGACGGGGTCTGCCCGATATAGTGCGAGATCCGCGCCAAACCATCAGCCTCTATCACAGGGCCGACATCATTCAGACAAAGCCCGCGCAGTCTGTCGCGCGCCACGGCGGCCAGATACATCCCGATAATCCCACCGCGAGAGGTTCCCAGCACGGCCACCTGATCCAGACCCAGATGATCCAGAAGCGCTATGACATCCGCGCCTTCGTGCATGACAGTATATGTATCTGCCCCGGTCCATTCCGACTTGCCGCGCCCGCGATAGTCCAGCCGGATCAGTCGCAATGAGGGAAGATGCGGTGCAAGATAGTCGAAATCCGAGCCATTGCGCGTCAGGCCAGACAGGCATAACAACCCGCGCCCATGCCCTTCATCTGTATAGTGCAGTTGCGCCCCATCCGGCGCTGAGAAAAACGGCATGGCTACGCTCCTTGCTGATCTGGCCTGCAAGAAGTGACACGCAGAAAGTGAAAGGGAAACCCCTGCACCATTTTCTTGCAGTAAATACTCAAGGACGCGCCGATAGAGGCATAGATTGCATTACCGGTTCAGGCGCGCCAACCTTGCGCGAACACTCAGCCCATGCGCCTCCAGGCTCTCGGAAATCGCCAGTTGCTCGGCGGCAGGGCCAATCGCGGCCAGGGCTTCCGGTGTCATGCGCGCAATCGTTGTGCGCTTCATGAAATCCAGCACCGACAAGCCCGATGAAAACCGTGCAGAGCGTGCCGTTGGCAGCACATGGTTGGGTCCACCGACATAATCGCCAATCGCCTCCGGGGTCCAGTGCCCAAGGAACACCGCGCCAGCGTGATGTATCTGCGCCAGCAGCGCTTCGGGATCAGCTACGCATAATTCCAGATGCTCGGGCGCGATGCGGTCAGACAGCCTTGCGGCTTCGGCCAGATCGCGCACCACGACCACGGCGCCGTAATCACGCCAGCTTGCACCCGCGATGGCGCGGCGCTCCAATGTCTCAAGACGCGCATCAACGGCCTGCATGACCGCGCGACCAAAATCCTCATCTGTGGTGATCAGCAGAGATTGTGCGCTTTCGTCATGTTCGGCCTGCGACAGAAGATCCAGCGCAATCCAGTCAGGGTCATTGTCACTATCTGCGATGACCAGAATTTCAGAAGGGCCTGCGATCATGTCAATGCCCACCCGGCCAAACACGCGCCGCTTGGCGGCGGCGACATAGGCATTCCCCGGCCCCGTGATCTTGTCGACCGGCGCGATCGTCTCAGTCCCATAAGCAAGCGCGGCCACGGCCTGTGCGCCGCCGATGCGATAGACTGTTTCCACACCCGAAAGCCTTGCCGCCAGCAACACCAGCGGATTAACAACCCCGTCAGGCGTTGGCGCGCAAATTACCAGACGCTCGACCCCTGCGACCTGCGCGGGGATTGCGTTCATCAAGACCGAAGAGGGATAGCTCGCAAGTCCACCGGGCACATATAACCCTGCGGCCTCGACCGGCCCCCAACGCCAGCCCAGCTCTGCGCCATATTCGTCAAACCAACGCTTATCCTCGGGACGCTGGGTTTCGTGATATGCGCGAATGCGCGCGGCCGCCAGTTCAAGCGCTTCACGCTCGGGCGCAGGGACGCGGGCGCATTCTGCCTCGATCTCTTCTTGTGAAAACGCCAGCGTTTCGGGCGTCAGCGCAAGCCGGTCGAATTTCTCGGTCAGTTCGATGACCGCCGCATCACCACGTGCGCGCACATCCGCGATGATCGCGGCCACGGTATCATCTACATCTACCGCATCTTCACGCTTGGCATTCAGCAACCCCGCGAAGCCAGTCTCAAACTCGGCATCGCGACTGTCAAGAAAAACGGGCATTCAGATATCCTTGTCCAACGGGTGTTCCGGCGCCTTGCGCGAGGGCGCACGATAGGGGCGCGTCACATCAGATAATGCGACATCCAGACATTCCACCTCCAGCCGGATTTCTCCATCTCCGGCAAGGATGAGCGACAGATGGCCTGTCCCGTCTGCACCCGGATGAAAATCCAGCGCCAGCAGCGACAGGATCAGATCTGCATCCGCGCGGTCGAAGCCGCTTGTTGCCGCACCCATCACGTCATTGATCACCAGAAGGGACTGGACACGTTCATAATCGCCACCGTCCCGGGCGCGGGCGCGATCTTCCCAGCGGAAACGGTTGATCAGCAACGCGAAGCGGCGGCGCTTGTGATCGAAGGTCATTTCTGTGGCAGGGAAAACACTGTCCTGAACCAGCGCCGAGATGACCTTCAGATCATCGCTGTCCATCGCCTGCAAGCGCAGAGGGCGCTCTGCCCCATCCTCGAAACGTGCATCGCTCATGATACCTTGATCCGTTCTATCCGCGCGCCGCATGCGCCCAGCTTGTCCTCGACATTCTCATATCCACGATCAAGGTGGTAGACGCGGCTGACAATCGTCTCGCCTTCGGCGGCAAGCCCGGCAAGAATGAGCGAGACTGAAGCGCGCAGATCCGTTGCCATGACAGGCGCGCCGCGCAAACGCTCGACGCCAGTGACGGTTGCGGTGCCGCCATGCACCTCAATCTGCGCGCCCATCCGTGTCAGTTCCGGGGCATGCATGAAACGGTTCTCGAAAATATGTTCTTCCAGCACCGAGACACCATCGGCCGTACACATGGCTGCCATGAATTGCGCCTGCAAATCAGTCGGGAAACCGGGAAACGGCTCTGTCGCGACATTGACAGGGCGCAAACGGTCGGAATTGCGCGTAACGCGCAACCCGCGCGACGTTTCGGTAACTTCTACACCAGCTTCTTGCAACTTGTCGGCGAATGCCTGCACAAGATCCAGCCGTCCGCCCAGACATTCGACCGAACCGCCGGCGATGGCCGGGGCCAGCATGTAGGTGCCCAGTTCGATCCGGTCGGTCACGACAGGATGCGTCGCACCACCAAGGCTGGCGACGCCCTGAATGGTAATCGTGCTGGTGCCCTCGCCCTCGATCTGGGCACCCATACGCCGCAGGCATTGGGCGAGGTCGACAATTTCAGGCTCTCGCGCGGCATTTTCCAGAATGGTTGTGCCCTTGGCAAGCGTGGCCGCCATCAGCGCGTTCTCCGTGGCGCCCACGGACACGATGGGAAACTTGAATCGAGCGCCTTTCAGCCCGCCAGGTGCTTTCGCATGGACATAGCCATCGCGCAGGTTCAGTTCGGCGCCCAGCGCTTCCAGCGCACGCAGATGCAGGTCAACAGGGCGCGCGCCAATGGCGCAGCCCCCGGGCAGAGACACCACTGCATGCCCGTCGCGTGCCAGCATTGGCCCCAGCACTAGGATCGAGGCGCGCATCTTGCGCACGATATCATAATCCGCCCTATGCGAAGTCAGGTCATGGCTGGACAGGGCCAGCACTTGCCCGCCTTGCAGGCTGGCGACTTCAGCCCCAAGAGAGCCAAGCAATTCGGTCATGGTGCGTATGTCAGACAGTCGCGGCGCGTTGGTCAGGGTCAGCGGCGCATCGGTCAACAGTGTAGCTGGCATCAGCGTTAGGCAGGCATTCTTCGCACCTGCAATCGGGATCTCTCCTTTAAGCGGGCCATTCCCGGTTATAACAATCGAATCCATCTGCTCTGCCCTTTACTCTTTATCACTTTGCGCGCTGTCTGATGCGTCTGTCCGGGCGCGGGTTTGCGCCTTTCGCTTGGCGATATTCGCTTTCAGGGCAGCTTTCAACCGCTCGGCCCGCGCCGCATCGCGGGTTTTTGCTGTCCCTGTCCCATTTGGCTTTGCCTCGCTCATGCCCTCTCGTAGCGCAACTTTCAAAAACCGTCCAGATAAGGCTTGCACCGCGCGGATTTTCCGACTACCTAGCCGCCCATCGCCGACAGGCCATGCTGTGGTAGCTCAGTGGCAGAGCACTCCCTTGGTAAGGGAGAGGTCGAGAGTTCAATCCTCTCTCACAGCACCATCATTTCTTTTCCCTCTTGACCTATGGCGCGTGCTGGCGCAAGGGCGGGGTATGGCACAGGCACAATTACATATCGACCTCAAAGCCCTGCAAGCAAACTGGCGTGCGCTGGATGCCCGGTCAGGGGCGCAGGTTCAGACGGCCGCGACAGTCAAGGCCAATGGATACGGGCTTGGCGCTGGTCATGTTGCACATGCATTGGCCCATGCGGGAGCGCGGCGCTTCTTTGTAGCGCTGGCGGAAGAAGGCGTTGCGGTGCGTGCCGCCATAGGCCCTGAACTCCCCATTCATGTCTATGGCGGGCATATGGAAGGCGATGCGCGCCTTATTTCCGAAGCAAACCTTATCCCGATGCTGAACTCGACCGAGCAACTGACCCGTCATTTCGAGGCGCTGAACGGCCATCCTTTCGGCATCCAGCTAGATACCGGCATGAACCGGTTGGGGATGGAGCCAGCGGAATGGGCAGCCGTCGCTGACATCGCACTGGCACAAGGGCCGAAATTGCTGATGTCGCATCTGGCCTGCGCGGACGAGCCGGAACATGGCATGAATGCAGACCAACTTGCCGTATTTCACCAGATGACAGATGGAACTGGTGTTCCGCGCTCGCTTGCTGCGACAGGTGGCGTATTGCTGGGCGAGGCGTATCATTTCGACATCACCCGACCCGGGATTGGCCTGTATGGCGGTGATCCCTTCTCACAGGCGCAGCCGGTTGTGCGCCTTAGCCTGCCGGTCATTCAGACCAGAGATGTCATGGCGGGCGAAACCATAGGCTATGGCAACAGCTTCACAGCAACACATGACATGCGGCTGGCAACCGTCTCGGCGGGGTATGCGGACGGGATACATCGTGCGCTGTCGCACAAGGCGACACTTTGGGCCGACGATATCGTCTGCCCGCTTGTCGGGCGTGTCTCGATGGATCTTCTGACCATCGACATCAGTGCGGTTCCCGAAGAGCCCGAGGCTCTGGACCTGATCGGGCCGCATCAGGGAATTGACGCCCTTGCGAGCGTGATCGACACGATTGGCTATGAAATCCTGATCAGTCTGGGCCATCGGTATGCACGGCGTTACCTCTAGCATTTGCCAGCTGACACACGATACAGCAAACACGGTTTCGAACGTGTTGCGGGCGGTTTCGCAAAGCGCGCAGTGGATGCCATAGGCCGCGTCGCGCATCTGGCGCTACGCCAGAGAGAAACCCAGACACGGCCTGCTGAAACAAGCCAGCACAGTTGATTGCCCATGCGTCCAACCCGGCACAGGCCCGTCAGGCCGAAAGCGCATTTACCCCCTTGCGATAGTTCAACCATCATCGGGGAAAGCATCGGGTTCAAGCTGGCGATCTGATATCACCAAGAATACCATTGTTTCTGGGTATATTTTCAAATGGTGATTAGCACATAGCGACTCTCGCGTCGCGATGTGCCATTGTGAGACACTGATAGGTGTTAGTCCTTTTTGGTTCATAATCTGGTACATTTATCAAACTGCGGTTCAGGGCTGGCGCTAATCCTGTCGTGATGCCCCGATCCGCATAAGTGATCCATGCTGATTTACAGTATCTCCAAAGGAGCAGGGTGTCGGAAAACGGCAAACAATCAGGTCTGCCAATCATCGCGATCGGGGCTTCTTCCGGTGGGCTGGAAGCATGTCGAATCCTGCTGAAGGATTTGCAGGCAGACAATCCGGCAGCGTTCATCCTGATCCTGCATCTGGACCCATCACATGACAGCATGATGGTGGACCTGCTAGAGAAACGGACCAGGCTGAAGATTGTTCAGGCTGCTGACGGGATGATCCTTAGACCCGGCCACCTGCATGTAATCCCGCCGGGCGTTTTCCTGCATATCGAACAAAACAAGCTGCATCTGTCAGTGCCTGAAAATGGCCAAGCCGTCAGGCTACCCTTTGATGTCCTGCTGCGCAGTCTGGCAAGCGATGCAGGCCAGATGGCAGGGTGTATCGTGTTATCAGGTACGGGAACTGATGGCAGCAATGGCATTTCACATATTCATGCGGCTGGTGGGCTGGTGATTGCACAAGACCCGCAGGAAGCCGCCTATCCCGGCATGCCGCAAAGCGCGATTTCAACAGGTCTGGTGGCGAAAACCCTGCCGATCTCCAAGATGGCCGAAGCGCTGAAAGAATTTGTGCAAAACGGCACAGGCCCGGCATCCGACGCCCGGAAACCCCTTCAACCCACTTCCCATGTCAAGGATGCCCTCGATATCGCAAAATATGATGACGTACTGTCCTTTCTGGGCGGGTATGCCCCTCAGGATATTTCTTTGTACAAGCGCGGAACGTTGCAACGCCGGATTGCGCGCAGAATGGGCCTGGTTGGTCTGGGTCGGAGCGACATCGCGCCTTATCTTGAGATCTTGAAATCAAATGCCGACGAGCGCGCGCAGCTATCGGCCGATCTGCTTATCCATGTCACCTGCTTTTTCCGCAACGGCTTCGTGTTCGATCATTTATCCGCCAAGGCGCTGCCGGCCCTGATCGCGGAATTGCCCGCTGGCAGCCCCTTGCGGATTTGGGTGGCCGGGTGCAGCACTGGTGAAGAAGCCTATAGCCTCGCCATACTGTGCATAGAGGCAATGGAAGCGGCGGGATCACGTGCTCAGTTGCAAATTCTCGCGTCGGATATTGACCCCGAGTCCATTGCGACCGCTCGAACGGGGGTTTTCCCCAAAGAGATTGAGGCAGACATCTCTGAGGAGCGGTTGAAAAGGTTTTTCATTTCCGAAAAAGGGGGCTGGCGGGTCACACCGGCAGTGCGCGATGTCATCGTGTTCACTGTGGCAGACCTGCTATCCGATCCGCCTTTTTCCAAAATCGACTTCGTCTCGTGCCGCAATGTCATGATCTATCTGACACCGGACGCACAAAAGCGTGTCGTGGCGCGCTGTTGCTTTGCTCTGCGTCCGGGGGGGTTGTTATTGCTGGGCACTGCAGAGATGCCGGGCGAAAGCGAAGGGTGTTTCGCGGCGGCGGACAAGAAAGCGCGATTGTGGCGTCGTGTCGGTCAAAGCCATCCGGCTGATTTGCATTTTGCCACTTCCAAACGCGATGGGGTGCCAGAGCAAGCAGCCCTTGGGCGCAATGCACTTGCCGATCTGTGCCGCCGCACAGTGCTAGAACATCATGCACCCGCGGCAGCTTTGCTCAATAGCCGGCTGGAAGTGCTGTATCTACTTGGCCCAACAGAAAAATATCTGACGATAAGTCAGGGCCATGCGAATTCCGGGATCATCGGAATGCTCCCAAAAGCGCTGCGCACGCGCCTGCGGGCGGCTGCCGCATCCTGCACCGCAGAGAACCCTCTTGTCACCGTTTCTGGCGGCCATACCAACGGCCAGATCCGCTTTCGCCTGACGCTACATGCGGTCTCGTCAGGCCCAGAGCCGTTGCTGTTGGTCTGCTTTATCGACAGCACATATCAAACTGCGTCTGAACCTTCCAAATCTGCCACGGAGAACGGGCAGGCAGGGCAAGTCGCAACCCTTGAAGCGGATCTTGAGGCAACCCGAAATCACCTGTCAGAGGCGCTGCGTGATCTGGATCACGAGGTCGAGGCCCATGCTGCCGACACTGCCGAAGCATTGTCGGTGAATGAAGAGTTTCAGTCCACGAATGAGGAATTGCTGGCATCAAAGGAAGAACTTCAGGCGCTGAACGAGGAACTGACCGCCCTGAACAGCCAGCTACAAGAAACCCTAGAGCGGCACCGCACCACAGCCAATGACCTACAGAACGTGCTCTATAGCACCGATGTCGCCACGCTGTTTCTGGACCTTGACTTGAACATCCGCTTCTTTACCCCGGCAGCGCGCGCGATCTTTCGTGTGATCCCCGGCGATGTCGGCCGCCCGCTTGCGGATCTGGCATCTGTGTCGAAGGATGACAATCTGGTAGAAGACACGCAAGCGGTGCTTACACAACTGGCACCAAAGGAACGCGAAATCGCGGGTGAAAACGGGACATGGCACCTGCGCCGAATTCAGCCCTACCGGTCCGAAGGACGGCAAGTTGAAGGGGTCGTTATCACCTATGTCGACATCACCGAACGCAAGCGCACCAATGCGGCCCTTGTTACGACAATGCGCCATGCCGACCGTGCGACCAAGGCGAAATCCCGGTTTCTTGCCGCCGCCAGCCATGATTTGCGTCAGCCCCTTCAATCCATGGCGCTGCTGCACAAACTACAGGCGCGACACAAGCGTTCAACCGAAGGCGCACGTCTGGCGTTGCTTCTGGACCAGACGCTAAGTTCGATGACAACCATGCTCGACTCGATGCTTGACGAAAACCGGATCCAGACCGGCATTGTTCAGCCAAAGATGCGACCTGTTGCCCTTGCACCCCTGTTGGCGCAACTCGCAGATGAATTCGCGCCACAATGCAATCTCAAGAAACTCAAGCTCAGGTTGGTGCCCTGCTCGTTATGGGTGCAGACCGACCCGCTACTACTTGAGCAGATCTTGAGGAACCTTCTGTCGAATGCCCTGAAATATACACCAACGGGCGGCATCCTGTTGGGGTGCAGGCGCCGAGAAGGGGCCGTATCCATTCTGGTCTGCGACAGCGGGATCGGAATCGCCGCTGCTGACACCAAGGCGATCTTTGATGCATATCACCAGATCGAGACAACCACTGCACTGTCCGAGCGCGGGCTTGGTCTTGGGCTGTCAATTGTTCAGAGTCTGGCGCACCTTATGGATCACCCGATCTCTGTGCGATCCTCGCTTGGGAAAGGATCGACCTTCATGATCACGCTTCCGCTTGCCGAACAGATATCCGAGTCTGTGTCCGACACTGCACGCGACTTTACCCAGAAGCGTTCGAAAATGCAGACAGGAAAAATCCTGATTGTCGATGACGAAGCGCCCGTGCGCAAACTGTTATCAGAAGTCCTCTCGAATGAAGGCCATAGCGTTATTGCCCAAGCGACCCCGAAAGATGCGCTGGCATGGGCTAATTTTGACCGCGTTCTTCCCGATATTCTGCTAACAGATTTCGACTTCAACAACAGCACGACAGGGCTACGACTGGTACAGGATCTAAGGTCCATCTGGGGCATTGCGGTCCCGACGATCATCCTGACAGGTGATATCACCACCGCCACCGCCAAGCGTATTGCAGGCGAAGGCCATCATCACCTTGTAAAGCCTGTGAAGCCCGAAACCCTGAACGCCTTGATATCCAATATCCTGTCAAAAGAAGGCGCGCTAAAAGCTGACAACGGGCATTGGCCGCAGGCAGAATGCACAACAATTCATGTGGTCGATGACAACCCGATGATCCGCGAGACAATGCGCAGACTGTTTGAAGTTGAGGGCTGGATGGTCGTCACATATGCATCTGCAGAAGAATTTCTAGAAAAGCCTATCCCCGAGGCGGCCTCCTGCCTGCTGGTCGACAATCAGTTGCCGGGGATGGATGGTGTCGCCCTGATAGCCCGGCTGAGGTCACAGCACTGCCATCTTCCCGCTGTCATGATGACCGGCCACGGCGACACGGCAATGGCCGTTGCAGCCATGAAGGCTGGCGCGTCCGACCTTATTGAAAAGCCCACAAGCGCAGCGGAACTGCTGGAAAGTGTACGGCAGGCGATAATCTCTGCAAGGGGGGGGCAGGCACTTGCGTCTGCGCGCAGCGTTGCGCAAAAACGGTTTGACAGACTAAGCGAGCGCGAACGTGACGTGCTTGCCCGCGTGCTGGAAGGTGCGCCCAACAAGATCATCGCCGCCGATCTGGGGATCAACCAGCGTACGGTCGAGAATCATCGCGCCTCATTGATGCGCAAGACTGGCGCCAATTCCCTGCCCGATCTGGTGCGGCTGGCACTTGCCGCCGACACGATAGGCGCGTGATCCGGCGCTTCAACCGGGGCCCAAGGTGGTTTGCCCACCATCGCAAAAGAAAAGGGAACGCGCATTTTTCCAGCGCGTTGTTTCCCTGTTGAGTGGATGCAAGGCCGATTGTCGATCTGCACCTCAGCCAAGGGGTAATTCTTATGAACAAACTTCTCTCCACCACAGCGCTGGTGCTTGCATTGGGCCTGCCAACCTTTGCACTCGCACAATCTACGACACCTGCCGCCGATCCCGCAGCACAGTCCGAGAATGGCGACATGCAAGGCTTTCTCAGCGCCCGCTCGCAATCTGACATACTTGCTTCGGAGTTGATGGGCCAAGATGTCTTTGCCCGGCGCACACCTGAAGATTCGAGCGATACTCCTGCTCAGTCTGACAGCGCGAACGAAGGCAACCAACGCGGGGCGACCATGACCCGTGCCGATATTGACCAGATGGACAATATCGGTCAGGTCAACGAAATCGTGCTGTCGCAAGATGGTGACGTGCGTGCGGTCGTGATTGGTGTGGGCGGCTTTCTGGGCATCGGCCAACAGGATGTTGCCGTGACCATGGATCAGATAACAATCGGCTATGATCAGGATGACCGGTCGCAGATGCATGTTGTCGTGAATTTCAGCGCAGAGATGCTCAAGCAATCGCCGCGCTATGATCGCACGGCTGCGGTTGATGACGACACCGCGGCCCCCCAGGACACAGCCGAAAACCAGCGCACGGCACTCAGCCGACCAGCGATGGCCCGCGAAGGTTACGACCAACTCGAAGCGACCCAAGTCTCCAGCGAAATGCTGATCGGGAAAACCGTTTATGACGTGAGCGACGATTCCGTCGGCACTGTTGATGACCTGATCATGGATGATTCTGGTGAAGTCACGAATGTGATCATCGATTTCGGTGGTTTTCTAGGAATGGCAAGCAGCCAAGTTTCACTGCGCTTTGATGAACTGACAATCCTGACAACCGCGAATAATGATGATGTGCGCGTCTATGTCGATGCTACGAAAGAGCAGATCCAGAACCTGCCGCAATACGAACAAGCCCAGAACTGAAAACAGATCCGGGACAAGCGCCAAGGCGCCGCCCCTACCCTGATAAGCTGACAAACAGGCCACGCACCCAAGGTGCGTGGCCTGACCGCGTTTTTACCAATCAACCGCTTTCAAAGCCTATGGCGCGCGTCATGTCACGCGAAAGGAAAACCGATTGATCTGGCGACAGCCAGCGTGGGCAACTGCTCCCGCACAAGCCCGGGCAGAACCTCATCATTCCGTGCTGCCGGTGGAAACTGGAAAGCCAGCACTTGCAAATAGCAACACAACATCCATATACCATCCATACAGATGGTTTATGGATGTAGAGAATGGTAAAAACAGCAACAAAAGTCCCGGATTCCGAGAAGATCACGATCAATATGGGATTCGTGGATCTGGGCCAGATCGAATTGCTGGTACAGGAAGGGTTCTATTCGAACCGCAGTGACTTCATCCGCACAGCCATCCGAAACCAGATCGAGCGCCATGCCGAAACCGTGCGCGAGATCGTTATACGCAAAAGCGTGGATCTGGGCCTGCGGCACATAACACAAGCAGAACTGGCCGGCGCGAAGGAAGCGGGCCAAATGCTGGATATCCGCGCGCTTGGCCTTGTCGTCATTGCATCAGATGTCACACCCGAACTTGCCCGGGAAACCATTTCTGCCTTGACTGTGCTCGGCTCATTGCAAGCCGATCACGCGGTCAAGGCCGCGCTGGCAGACCGCATCACCTGACCCCCAATAGAAAGCACGAAATGAACACGCCCTTCAGCCGCGGCATGGCCCGCGCGACCGAACTTACAAAAGCTGGCAAACTGGACGAGGCAACCGCTTTGATACAGTCACTTATAAATGGCTCCCCAGCGCCGGACGCGCCTGATAACGTGCCGGACGCGTTGGAGGGCGTGTTCTCACGGCTGGACCGGCCCATGCACGAGAACCAACCTGCCGCACAGACCATGCGCCAGAGTCTGGGCGAGACATTGCGAACCATTGCGGCAGGCGGGATGCCGGGGCATATACCGACGCCCGCCACGCCCCTGAACCTGCCAGAAGGGGCGCAATTCCTGTCATTGACCCATAGCAGTGCAGGCGGACGCCGCGACTACCGCCTCTATATCCCTGCCATGCCAGCGCCTGCCATGATGCCGCTGGTGGTCATGCTGCATGGTTGCACCCAGACGCCCGAAGATTTCGCCCTCGGCACCGGCATGAATGCTCTGGCCGAGGAATTTGGCTGCATGATTGCCTATCCTGCACAGCCCCAAGGGGCCAATGCACAGAAATGCTGGAACTGGTTTCGGCCCGAAGATCAGGGCAAGGGTCGGGGGGAGCCGGCCCTGATCGCAGGGATCATTGAGGATATCCTGCGCGCCCATCCGGTTGATCGCGCGCGCGTCTATGCAGCCGGTTTGTCAGCAGGCGGGGCGGCGGCGGCCATATTGGGCGCGGCCTATCCCGACATATTCGCCGCCATCGGTGTGCATTCCGGCCTGCCGGTTGGGGGCGCGCTGGACGTGCCGCAGGCTTTCGCGGCCATGCGCAGCGGCGCCACAGGCAAAGGCCATGTTCTGGGCGCGCCCGCGATTGTGTTTCACGGCCTTGCCGACAGCACCGTGCATCCTGACAATGGCAAAGCCGTCACCCGGCAAGCCTTGCGGGCACATTCGGGCCTGATTGAATCGCGTATCCAAGGCCGGTCCGGTGGGGGGCGGCTGTATCACCAGATCAGCTACACCACTGCCAACGGCCTGAACATGGCCGAACATTGGGAAATTGAGGGGGCCGGCCATGCATGGTCCGGCGGTGCAGCAGGCGGCAGCTATACCGATCCCAAAGGCCCCAACGCATCGCGCGAGATGATGCGGTTTTTCCTGCAACACGCCCAAGACTAGCCGCATGTCCTCGCATCATGCGACATGTCCCTGACGGGCACAATTTCAGATCGCGCAACACATTCGGTCGGGCGGCTACGCGGCCTGCGGCATATGGCACGGTAAACTTGGCGCTAACCCGGTTTCACAACCGGATTGGCTGGGCTGAAAATATGAAGCCGCTGTCGTGATCGTATTTCACCCCGTAGGTGCGAGGGTCAGTGGCAGGGTATCGGGTCGGGTTTTTAGCATCTCATACAGGTCGTCATCCCGGCAGGCGCCTGTCACCTCATCAGTCCAGACCCAGAAGGATTTAAGATCATACGCCCCGAAAGAGGTGATCATAGCGCGATCAGCAGCGTCACGCCCGCGCACCATAAGCACCCGTCCGATG
>SLAT01000063.1 GCA_007126715.1 Roseinatronobacter sp. | reverse complement strand
TCGCTCAACCCGGTATTCACTGTCGGTTTCCAGATTATGGAACCGCTGCGCAAACATATGGGCATGGACAAGGCGCGCGCGCGGCTGCGCGCAAGGGAATTGCTGGAACTGGTCGGTATTCCGGATGCAGCACAGCGCCTGAACGATTTCCCCCATCAGTTTTCGGGCGGCATGCGCCAGCGCGTGATGATCGCCATAGCACTGGCCTGCGACCCCAAGGTGCTGATCGCGGATGAACCGACCACTGCGCTGGACGTCACCATTCAGGCGCAGATACTGGAACTGGTCAAGGACTTGCGCCAGAAGCTGGGCATGGCGATTATCTGGATCACGCACGATCTGGGGGT
The DNA here is from genome assembly GCA_007126715.1 of Roseinatronobacter sp. GTDB lineage: Bacteria > Pseudomonadota > Alphaproteobacteria > Rhodobacterales > Rhodobacteraceae > Roseinatronobacter. Next base: position 16,650 of record SLAT01000063.1, on the reverse strand, counting down.
AATTGCGGGCATCGCAGACAGGGTCATGGTCATGTATGGCGGGCAAGTGGTGGAATATGGCCCGGTGCGCGACATCTTCGCCAATCCCGCCCACCCCTATACACGCGCGCTGATGACAACTGTACCGTCCGTGCGCGGAGAGCGCGCGCTGAAACTGAATGTGATCGAGGGGCAGCCACCAATGCTGTCACAGCACCCAACGGCCTGCCCTTTCCGGGCGCGCTGCGCGCATGCTTTTGAGCGATGCTCGCGCGAGAACCCGCCCCGCTACACGGTCGCTGAGGGCCATGATAGCGCCTGCTTCTGGGACCACCAGACCGGGGAGGCGCGAAATGTCTGAACGCCGCAAATTGGTCGAGGTGCGCGACCTCAAGATGTATTTCCCCATCAATACCGGCATTCTGCGCCGCCATACTGGCGATGTGAAGGCCGTTGATGGCGTGAATTTCGACATTTATGAAGGCGAGACGCTGGGAATTGTCGGCGAGTCGGGCTGCGGCAAGTCCACTTGCGGGCGCGCCGTGTTGCGGCTGTATGATATCACCGCCGGGACGATCAAGATTGACGGTGTCGAGATCGGCGCAAAAAGCCAAAGCGCGCTGCGCAAGATGCGCCCGACCATGCAGATGGTGTTTCAAGACCCGCAAGCCTGCCTGAACCCGCGCATGACCGTGGCCGCAATCATCGGCGAGCCATTGGACGAGCATACCGACTGGTCAAAAGCCAAAAAGCTGGAACGCATCTATGAATTGATGGATGCGGTCGGGCTGAACCGCAGTTTTGCCAACCGCTACCCACATGCGTTTTCGGGCGGGCAGCGCCAACGTATCGGCATTGCGCGCGCGCTTGCGCTGAACCCCAAATTCATCATCTGTGACGAACCGATCGCCGCGCTGGATGTGTCGATTCAGGCGCAGGTCGTCAATCTGCTGGAAGAATTGCAGGACAGCCTTGGCCTGACCTATATGTTCATCAGCCACGACCTGTCGATGGTGCGCCATATCGCGGACCGTGTCGCGGTCATGTATCTGGGCAAGATCGTTGAACTTGCGCCGCGCGACGCGCTGTATGCGACCCCGCGCCACCCCTATACCGAAGCGCTGCTGTCAGCGGTTCCCGACCCCGACCCAAGTGTCGAGGCACGCGTGCAGCGGATCATCCTGAAGGGCGATGTCCCCTCGCCCTCGAACCCGCCAAAGGGCTGTAATTTCAGCACACGCTGCCCAAAGGTCATGGATATCTCTCGCCAGATCGACCCTGAGTATCGCGAATTGGCGCCCGGCCATTTTTCGGCCTGCCATCTGTATAACGACGCCGGAGAAACCGGCGCCCCGAGGTACGAGTGCAACCAACAAGGAGAAGACGCATGAAAACCAGAGTAGCCCTTTTGGGCACAGCCGCCGCACTTGCGATGGCCCCGGCCATGGCGCTGGCCGAACGCGAGCGCGGCTCATCAGGTCATCTGAACATCATCTATTGGCAAGCCGTGTCCACGATGAACCCGTATCTTTCGGGCGGCACCAAGGAAATGAACGCGGCCTCGGTCGTGTTGGAACCGCTGGCGCGCTTTGACAATCTGGGCGAGTTGACGCCGTGGCTGGTGGATGAAATCCCGACGCTGGAAAACGGTGGTGTCTCCGAGGATTTGAAATCCATCACATGGACCCTGACCGAAGGTCTGTTGTGGTCTGATGGCACGCCTGTCACCTCGGCTGATGTCGTGTTCAGCTATGAATACTGCACCCATCCAGAGGGCGGCTGTTCCTACCGCGACCGTTTCGCCGGGATCGAGCGGGTCGAGGCCGTGGATGACCTGACCGTCACTGTCCATTTCGAAGATGTAACGCCAAACCCCTATCTGCCTTTCGTTGGCGCAGGCTCTGTCATCATCCAGCAGGCGCAGTTTCAGGACTGTCTTGGCGCCCGCGCACCCGAATGCACGGACGCAAACTTTGCGCCCATCGGGACCGGCGCCTATGCGGTGTCGAACTTCCGCCCCAATGACGTGATCGAATTTGTGGCGAATGAAAACTACCGCGTGCCAAACCAGCCCTATTTCGAAACGATCACATGGGCGGGTGGCGGCGACGCCACGGGTGCTGCACGCGCAGTGTTCCAGACAGGCGAGATGGACTACGCATGGAACCTGCAACTTGCCCCCGAAGTGATCGCCCAGATGGAAGCTGGCGGGCGCGGCGAATTGCTGGTGGATTTCGGCCCGCTGATGGAGCGGATCGAACTGAACTTCACCGACCCGTCGCCTGATCTGCCGCCAGATGAGCGCGGAACCCGTGCGCATCCGCACCCGATCCTGTCGGATATCCGCGTGCGCGAGGCCCTGAGCCGCGCGATTGACCGCGAATTGCTGACCGAAATCGGCTTTGGTCCAATGGGTATGGCGACCTGTAACTTCATCGTCGCCCCACCTGCCATGGCGTCACCGAACAATGACAACTGCCTTGTGCAGGACATTGACCGCGCCAATGAATTGCTGGACGAAGCAGGTTGGGAACGCGGCGCCGATGGCATCCGCGTCAAAGACGGGCGCCGGCTGGAATTGCTGTTCCAAACCTCGACCAACGCTGTGCGTCAGGACTTTCAGGCGCTGATTCAGGCCGACTGGCGTGAAATCGGGGTTGAGGCACGGTTGCGCAATATCGACGCAGGCGTGTTCTTTGGCTCTGACCCCGGCAGCGATGACACGTATCTGAAGTTCTTTGCAGATGTTCAGATGTATGCCTCGCTCTTTGAGGGCACTGATCCGACACCGCATCTGGAACAGCGCCGTTGTGGCCGCGAACCGCAGCCTTCGACACAGTGGCAGGGCCAGAACATCAACCGCTACTGCAACGAAGAGTATGACGCACTCTGGGCAGAGCTGAACCGCGAGGCGGACCCGGATCGCCGTCAGGAACTGGTCATCGCACTCAATGACATGTTCGTGCAGGATTACGCACATCTGCCACTCGTCGCGCGCGGCCGTGTCTCGGCAGCCTCGACCACGGTTGGCGGGATTGTCATGAATGTCTGGGATTCCGAGCATTGGAATCAGGCAGAATGGTACCGGATCGAGGAATGATCCGTCACTGATACCTGACCTGTTCCGCTTTGGCGGGACAGGTCACCATGTCTGACCGAGGCAGGATATATGCTTTCCTATACGCTGCGCCGACTGGCCTTTGCCATCCCGACAGTGCTGGTGATCAGCCTGATCGTGTTTCTGATGCTGGACATGGCACCGGGCGACCCGACCGGCAGCCTGCCGCTGACCATCCCGCTAGAGGTCCGCGAGCAGATCCGCCAGTCACTGGGCTTGGGCGATCCGGTCATGGTGCGCTATTTCAAATGGCTTTACATGATGTGCTTTGTAGAGCCGCTGCATATCCTTGCTGGGCTGACCGGTTGGGACATTGCGCCCGAAGGGCCGCGTATCCTGTCATGGCAAACCCGGTCACCTGTGGGCGATATTCTGGTGCAGCGCGTGCCGCAGACGCTATGGGTCGTGGGGCTGGGCTATCTGTTTGGCATCCTGATTGCGCTGCCCATCGGTGTCATCTCTGCTTACCGCCAGTATAGCTGGTTCGATCAGGCAGGGACCTTCGTGTCGATGATCGGCTTTTCGGTGCCAACCTTCTTCACTGGTGTTGTGTTCATCCTGATATTCTCGGTCTGGCTGGGCTGGTTTCCGTCGATGTATGACACCACTCATGTGGTGCGCGACTGGAACAGTTTTGTCTTTCAGGCCAAACAGATTGCCATGCCCGTTGCAGTGCTGGCCTTGTTCAACGCCAGCCAGATCAGCCGCTTCATGCGCGCCTCGATGCTGGACAACCTCAATCAGGATTATGTGCGCACCGCCCGCGCCAAAGGGCTGGGCGAGAAAACCGTGGTGCTGGTGCATGTGCTGCGCAATTCGATGATTCCGGTTGTGACCGTTATCGCCATTGGCATTCCCACCGTCTTCACTGGCGCGATCATCACCGAACAGATTTTCCGCGTGAATGGTCTGGGGGATGCGCTCATCCGCGCGATCTATGTCAGCGACTGGCCGATGGTGCAGACGATTACCTTTATCTTTGCGATCCTGATCGTGCTGTTCAACCTGATTGCTGATGTCCTCTATGGCATCCTTGACCCGAGGATCCGCTATGACTGACACTGCCAAACCCCTCAACCCGGATGAAGCCTTTCGCCCACCGCGCAACCAGTGGTGGGATGTCTGGGACCAGTTCAAGACCCATCGCGGCGCCCTTGCGGGGCTTGCGGTGTTCGTTTCAATCATCCTCTTCGTCGTCGTCGGCCCGCTGATCTGGCAGGTTGATCCGGGACAGTTGAACATTCGGCTGCGCAATCAGGGACCAAGCCGGGACTTTCCGCTGGGCACCGACCAGTTGGGCCGCGATCTGCTGGCGCGGCTGATGTATGGCGGGCGCATCTCGGTTGCTGTCGGGCTGGTCGCCATGTTCCTTGGGCTGGTGATCGGCACATTGATCGGGGTGCTGGCAGGCTATTTCAAGCGGCTCGACAGCCCGCTGATGCGCCTGACCGACCTGTTCCTTGCCCTGCCCCTGCTGCCCCTGCTGCTGATCCTCGTGACCCTGTTTCGCGACTCTCTAGCGCGGACTTTCGGCGAATCCATTGGTGTATTCCTTCTGATCTGCTTTGCCATTGCAATCACAAGCTGGATGCAGACCGCGCGGATTGTGCGTGGCGATGTGCTGGCGCTGAAGGAACGCGAATATGTGCTGGCCGCGCGGTCCATCGGCACACCGTCACTGCGCATCAATACCCGCCATGTGTTGCCCAATGTTCTGTCACCAATCATGGTCTCGGCCACGCTAGGCATTGCCAGCGCGATCATAACAGAATCCGCCCTCAGCTTTCTAGGGCTGGGCTTTCCGCCAGATTTCCCGACATGGGGGCGTATCCTCTATGAAGGGCGCGACTGGATCGAGCAGTACCCCGCGCGCGTTGTCTGGCCCGGCGTGCTTATCTCGCTGACTGTGCTGAGCGTCAATTACATCGGCGACGGGCTGCGCGATGCATTGGACCCGCGCATCCGCGGCCGCTGACACACCAGAAAGCAGGGCTGCGTATTGCAGCCCTGCTCTGGCGTGGCTATGCATATGCGGCATGACTGACCGAAAGGGAGAGAGCCATGAAACTGCTGCGATGGGGGCCAGTGGGGCAAGAAAAGCCCGGAATTCTGGATGCGCAGGGCACTGCCCGCGACCTGTCAGGGCTGGTACCAGATATTGCAGGGCCGGTGCTATCTGATGCAGGGCTTGCAATGCTGCGCGCGTTGGACGCCGAATCCTTGCCAGAGGTGCCACAGGATGCCCGACTTGGTGTATGTGTGGGCGGCACTGGCAAGGTCATCTGCATCGGGTTGAATTATTCCGACCATGCTGCCGAAACCGGCGCAGAAGTCCCGCCAGAGCCGATCACCTTCATGAAGGCAACCTCGGCGCTATGTGGGCCAAATGATCCGATCATCATTCCGGCGGGGTCAAGAAAAACCGACTGGGAGGTAGAGCTGGCCATCATCATCGGCACAGAGGCACGCTATGTCCAGCAGGCAGATGCGTTCTCCCATATCGCCGGTTATACCATCGGCAACGATGTCAGCGAACGCGACTGGCAGGCGCATAGGTCGGGACAATGGACCAAGGGCAAAAGCTCGGACCATTTCGGTCCGGTTGGCCCGTGGCTTGTGACCCGAGACGACGTGCCGGACCCGCAAGATTTGCGGCTATGGCTGAATGTCAACGGTGACAGGATGCAGGATGGAAGCACCGCAACAATGGTCTATGGTGCGGGGTTTCTGGTCAGTTATCTCAGCCAGTTCTTTACCCTGCATCCCGGTGATATCATCATGACCGGCACGCCGCCCGGCGTGGGGCTTGGGATGAAACCCCCGCGCTACCTTTCGCCCGGGGATGTGGTGGAGTTGGGCATTGACGGGCTGGGCCAACAGCGACAAGAGGTCATCGCCGACCCGCGCGGCTAGGGGCTGGCACCTGACTGCTGCACATCTTATCTGTCCGGGTGCTGCCGGACATGCCTTTCAACACAGCCACAGCAATATGGCTGTGTTGCGATGGACGGCTTTACGGGATTATGCAGACATAGCGGCACCGGGCAAGAAGCCGCGCAGCGTCGGGCCGAGGTGCGGCGGTCTTCGATGGGCTTTATTGCGCTTTATGCTTGCCAAATCCGTGAAAGATCAGATCTGTGCGCTGGTGGCAGCCAAATCGCCGTGCCCGTGGGCGGCCCTTTGAGTCGCGGCGGCCTTCGGCCTTGATTCCGCGCTTGGCTCAAAGTTCTACCGTCCACCAAGCCCTCAGATCGACACACGCTCCAGTATTTCCTGCTTGGTCACCGCATTCGCAGGCTTGGCCAGCACCACTTCGCCACGGTTCAGGACGCAGAATTCATCCGCCAGCCCATAGGCAAAATCGAAATACTGCTCGACCAGCACAATGGCGATTTCCCCCTCGCTGCGCAAAAGCTCGATCACCTTGCCAATCTGCTTGATGATATTTGGCTGGATGCCCTCGGTCGGTTCATCCAGCAACAGCACCTTGGGCTGCGCGATCAAGGCGCGCGCAATGGCGAGTTGTTGTTGCTGCCCGCCCGACAGATCACCTCCACGACGGTTCTTCATCTGCTCAAGCACCGGAAACAAGTCGTAGATGCGCTTGGGTATCTTGTGCTCGGCGCGGGGCAGACAGGCATAGCCCGTTTGCAGGTTTTCGGTCACCGTCAGAAGTGGAAACACCTCGCGCCCCTGTGGCACATAGGCAATACCCGCACGCGCTGCCTGCGCCGCACTCGGGTGATCAAGAACCTGCCCATTCAGCGTTATCGTGCCGCCGGAATAGGGGTGCCGCCCGGCAATGGCGCGCAGCAGGCTGGTTTTGCCCACGCCATTCGTGCCCATCACCGCCGTCACAGCACCGGGCCGCGCGTCCAGAAACACCCCCCAAAGGATCTGAGAGGCGCTGTAATGCAGGGTCAGATTCTCTACTTTCAACATGATTTAGCGCCCCAGATAAACGTCAATGACTTGCTGGTTCTTGGTCACATGGTCCAGTGACCCCTCTGCAAGCACAGCGCCTTCATGCAGCACCGTTACACGGCACTCCAGACGGCGGATAAACTCCATATCATGCTCGATCACCATCACCGCGCGGGTCCGGGCCGCCCGTTTGAGCAGGTCAGTCGTATGCTCGCGCTCGGCAGGGGTCATGCCCGCTGCCGGTTCATCCACCAGCAGCAACCGCGGGTCTTGCGCCAGCAACATGCCAATTTCCAACCATTGCTTTTGCCCGTGGCTGAGGATGCCCGCGCTGTCGTCCAGCCGATCAGACAGGCCCACTTCCTCGGCCAGTTCCTCGATCCGGGCGCGGTCACGATCTGTCGCACGCCAGACCAGCACCGAAAACGGCCCCCGCTTGTTCGCCAGCGCCATCGCCAGATTGTCGCGCACGCTCTGATCCTCGAACACGGTTGGTTTCTGGAACTTGCGGCCAATGCCCATCTTGGCGATCTGGCTTTCCGAGTATTTCAGCAGGTTGACCGACCGCTCACCCCAGATCACGCGCCCCTCATCAGGCTTGGTCTTTCCGGTGACTATATCCATGAAAGTGGTCTTGCCCGCACCATTGGGGCCAATCACGGCGCGCAACTCCGGCTCGCCTATGGCGATGGACAGGTTGTTGATGGCGCGAAATCCGTCAAACGTGACCGACACGCCAGAGACTTCAAGAAGCGTGCTCATGGCTTTTTCCTGACCAGATAATCAAACAACCCGCCCATGCCCTTGGGGAAGAACAACGTGACCGCAACAAAGCCCAGCCCCAGCAGCACCAGCCACCAGTCGGTCCAGACGATGCGGTAGAAACCCAGATCAATATTCGGCGCGCCGCCCCCCGTCAGCCAGCTTGACAGAAGCGAGACAAAGGCAGCACCTATCACGGCACCATATAACCGCCCGCGCCCGCCAATCGCGACCCAGACCGCCAGATAAATGCTGGCAATAGGCGCAATTTCGGCAGGATTTATAATGCCCGCCTGCGGGTAATAAAGCGCGCCTGCGATGCCTGAAACAATCGCCGTAATTGTGAACACGAACAGCTTGTAGCCCTCGACATTATAGCCAAGAAAGCGCACGCGGGCCTCATTGTCGCGGATTGCGCGGATAACGGACCCGAACTTGCCTGACACCACCCATGCAAACAGCAGATACCCCGCGCCCAAAGCGAATGCCGAAGCCCAGAAGAACCACATCGAAATCACGGCTTGCGGAACATGCAGCGCCCCGGGAATGTTTTGCAGCCCCGACAACCCGTTATTGCCGCGCAGGCCGGTGTCGTTCTGGAACAGGTATAGCGACAGCGCGAGCGTCATCGCCTGTGTCAGGATCGACAGGTAAACCCCGGTCACGCGGCTGCGAAAGGCCAGCCAGCCAAAGACCAGCGCCAACAGCCCCGGCACAAGCACGACCATCGCCAGTTGAAAGGGCAGCGAACCCGCGAAACTCCAGATCAGGGGCAATTCGCTGGACCCCACGACCCCGAAAATTTGCGCCGCCACCGCCTCGGACACTTCCAGTTCAGTGGGTGGAATGGTGCCCCGACCAAGGCTTTCGCGTATGTTGATCTCGGTGCGCGCATACATCAGCCACATACCGATGGCATAACCGCCCAAGCCAAAGAAGGCGAAATGCCCAAGGCTGAGAATGCCGCAATAGCCCCAGACCACATCCATCGCGATAGCAATCAGGCACAGGCAAAGCGTCATGCCAAGGATCTTGACCAGATTGGTGGAAATCAGGCCCAGTCCAAAGCCCTCGGACAGGACTGTGACGCCAATGGTGAACAGGCCCAACAGGCCCATGAACCATAGCACCGACGGGTTCGAGATCAGGAAACTGCGCTTGGTTGCGGCGGTGTTGCGCGGAATGTCGAAAGGCATGGCGTCAATCTCCGGCGGCGCGGCCCTTCAGGGCAACAATACCCTTGGGGCGGAACTGAATAAACAGGATGATGAACAGCACCATAAAGGTCTGTGCGGCCAGCGTGTTGGCAGGGTTGAACCATTCGATCCCCTTTTGCAGGAAACCGATCAGCGTGGCCCCGGCCAGCGTGCCGAAGACTGACCCGACGCCACCAACCACAACCGTCATGAAGCTCTGCACGATATAATTCGCGCCCATCTCGGAGGTGACCTGTGCCACCAGCCCGATAGCGACACCGGCAACACCAGCGATTCCCGAACCCAACCCAAAGGTCAGCATGTTGATCCGGTCGGGATTGATACCCATGCTGGCCGCCATGCCGGGGTTTTGCGTGACTGCGCGCACTTCCAGCCCCAGCCGCGTGCGGTTCAGGATATAGAGGAGCATCAGCAAGAACCCGATCGCCATGACGAAAATCGCCACCCGGATAGAGGCCACGGACACGATATCATTGACCTGAATAGCGCCCGCCAACCAGTCAGGTGCCGTCAGCGGACGGGCCTGCGTGCCGAATATGTTCTTGGCCAGTTGCTGCAAGGCGATTGAAATACCGAAAGTCGCCAGCAGCGTTTCCAGCGGGCGCGTATAAAGGTGCCGGATCACCAACCGCTCCATCAACACCCCGGCGGCAAAGGTCACGGCAAAGGCCAGGGGCAGCGCAATCACCAGCGAGGTGGTGTAATTCGGGATGACCGTTTGCACGACATAGCCGGTATAAGCCCCCATCATGATGAATTCGCCATGCGCCATGTTGATGACGCGCATCACCCCGAAAGTGATCGCCAGCCCGATCGCGGCCAGAAAGAAGATTGAGGCAAGCGACAGCGCATCAATCGAGATGCCCAAGAATTGCCAGACCGAAATGCGCGTGCGCGTGCTGTCCAGCGCATCGCGCGCGGCACCGGTTACGGCAGGGTCCGCTTCCAGATAGGCATCATAGAACACATATTGCGCCACTGCTGCTTCCATATCAGCGGTCGTGACCAGCGGGGCCACCGTGCCTGCCTCTTGCAGCGCAAGATAGGCCGCGCGGCGCGCCTCATCCGTGTCTAGCTGGTGCACGGGTATGCCGCCAACAGTGCCATCCACCACATTTGCGCGCAGAACATCGCGGATCGCATTGCGGCCGGGGCGCTCCGGGACCAACCCGGCATCTGCAAGCACGGCATAGGCCGCGATCAACGCCATATCATCGCCCGGCACACGCACGCGCGCCACATTCGTGCCTTCGGGTAACGTTTCGCCAAAGTCGGATCGGGTCTGCAATATCTGGTTCAATGCGCGCCGCGCTTCTGTGCTGATATCACCGCGCAGCCCTTCTATTGCATCTACCCGCGTCGCGGTCTCAGTCGCGAAACGGGCATTCAGCAGGTCAAGCAGACGTTGCATCCGCAGCGCTATGGCGCTGTCCTGCTCTGCCTCCAGCGCGATTTCCAGCGCCTCCGCCTGCTCGGCATCAGGGCTGCGCGCGATGCTTTCCAGCGCAGCAATCCGGCGCGCGGGGTCTGGGTTCATCAGTTCAAACTGCACAAGCGCGGCACCTACTTCGCGCCGCACACCGGCATTGGGGCGGATCTGGTTCACCTCGCGCGAACTCGTCACGCCGATTTCTTCGCCTGTATCAATGTCAATCAGCACAAGCGCGCGGTCGGCACCCTCGCGCGCAAAGAAAAACAGCCCATCCTCGGGGCGCTCATACACCTCTCTGTCGGACCATGCGCGCAAGAACGCAACTGTGCCGGGGGCATCTGCCACGATCAGGGCAGCAAGCATATCTGGCACAGTCGCCCGCGACGGGCTGGCCACAAGCGGCTGAACGGTCTGCAACGCATCCTGAAGCGGGGTTTCAATCTGGGCGGATGCCCGAAGCGGGACAACAAGGATCAGCGCGATCAGGCATGCGCACAGCGTCGCAATGCGGGGCATCAAGCGCAACATGGGCGGGTGTCTTTCACTTGGTCATGGACAGGGGCGCGAGGCGAAAAGCCCCGCACCCCCGCTACAGCTTAGTAGTTGGATGTCAGCTGGACACAGGTTTCCGTCGCTGTGTCGAACATGCCGCATTCCAGTTCCTGCCAGTCGCTGACAAGCGTGGCGCTGTCTTCGAGGAAGGGCGACCAAGCCTCGCCCGGCACTTCTTCGGTCTGGCTGATGATATCAAACTGACCATCCGCGCGGATTTCCCCGATCAGCACGGGCTTTGACAGGTGATGATTGGTGTTCATAACCGCTGTTCCGCCTGTCAGGTTGGGGAATTCCTGCCCCCACATGGCCTCGCGCACGGCATCTACATCGGTGGTGCCCGCGGCTTCGACCGCATTCACCCACATGTTGAAGCCGATATAATGCGCCTCCATCGGGTCGTTGGTCACGCGGTTGGTGTCACCGATGAATTCGTGCCAAGTCGCGATGAATTCCTCATTCTCGGGGGTATCAGCGGACATGAAGTAATTCCACGCCGCCAGATGGCCGACCAGACGAGAGGTATCCAGACCCGAAAGCTCTTCCTCACCCACGGAAAAGGCGACAACCGGAATATCATCAGCGCTGACACCCTGCGCGGCCAGTTCCGTGTAGAAACCGATATTCGCGTCACCATTGATGGTCGAGATGACACCAACCTGCTTGCCACCTGCCCCAAGGCCGATCACATCACCGACAATCGTGGACCAGTCAGCATAGCCGAAAGGTGTGTAATTCACAAAGATATCTTCCGCCGCGATCCCCTTGGACAGCAAATAGGATTCAAGGATTGCATTGGTCGTGCGCGGATAGACGTAATCTGTGCCCAGCAGCGCAAAGGATTCGACACCAAGTTCCTCTAGGAAATAATCCACGGCCGGAATGGCCTGCTGGTTCGGCGCAGCACCAGTGTAGAACACATTGCGAGAGCTTTCCTGCCCTTCATATTGCACCGGGTAGAAGAACAATCCGTTGAGTTCTTCCAGAACCGGCAGCAGCGCCTTGCGGCTAACAGAGGTCCAGGCCCCGAAGATCACATCAGCCTCGTTAACTGTCAGCAACTGACGGGTCAGTTCCGCAAAAAGCGGCCAGTCTGAAGCAGGGTCAACAACCACCGCTTCCAACTCACACCCCAGAACGCCACCCTTGGCGTTTTGCTGTTCAACCAGCATCAGCATGACATCGCGCAGCGTGGTTTCAGATATCGCCATGCTGCCAGATAGCGAATGCAATACGCCGACCTGGATCGGACAATTCGCGGCGGCGGGTGCAGCGGCAAGCAGGGCTGTCGTGGCAGCAGGTATCAGCAGGGATTTTTTCATCATGGAATGCATGCTCCTGTAAATCGGCTGCATGCGTCTGGAAAGGTTGACTTGAAAGCAAAATAACGCACCCCATCTCTCCCAGAGCAGCAGTCATATGTTGCGCATGTCCGGCAGTTGGAATCTGCCAGGATCGGGCTGTCGGACATGCATTCGACGACATAATCGCAAAGCTGTTATTGACAGTTGCGTTCATCGGCGCAAATCCCACCGCATCCTCAAACAAAAAGAAACGGGACGCCTTTTGGAATGCATAGATTTTAAGCAAGACTCTGCCTCTGCGCCCAAATTTTTTGCTGCATTGCAGCATTCAGGGCAGGATCAAGGCCGAATCCCTTACAACTGTCGCGATCACGGCAACAGCACTCCTCGCGTCCGCTGCTCGGTGCTGATAGTCAAAACATAACTCAACTGGCTGCAGACATGATCTTGTCATGTCGCAACCGCGCTCACAGACCCTGCACCCCTACACAGAATGGAACCACCTCTTGGACATTGCGATCCCCGCCTGCACCAATGCTCCTATCGATGCCGTCATCACCTGGGTGGACGGGGGGGATGCAAGGCATGCTGCCAAGCGCGCAAGGGCGCTTGGCAAGGCGGCGCAAGCGCTCCATCCGAACGGGATCAATCCTCACCGCTGGGGCAGTAGTGACGAATTGCGCTATTGCCTGCAATCGCTTGCCAATCACGCGCCCTGGCTGCGGCGGATCTGGATCGTGACCGATGACCAGTCCCCCGATCCGGCAACAATCCCGGCAACACTTGCAGACAGGGTCAGCATTGTTGACCACCGCCTGATATTCGAGGGCTTTGCTCAATCTCTGCCGACTTTCAACTCCCTCTCTATCGAGACAATGCTCTGGCGCATCCCCGATCTCGCTGAAAGGTTCGTGTATTTCAATGATGACGTATTTCTGACCGCACCGCTCAGCGCAGATGACGTGTTCAGAGGCTCGGTGCCGGTTTTGCGTGGTAAATGGGCAGATTATAGCAGCCTTGTGTCCGATGGTGAGAAGCTGCGCGACCCCGCATTCTTCAACCACTTCACACAGATCAACGCGGCCCGCCTCGCCGGGTTCGCGCCCGATCATCTCTGGACCAGCGCGCATGTCGTCCATCCCATGAACCGCACCATCATGGAACAGCTGTTCGAGCGTTTCGGCACAGAATTCGCTGCCAATATCGCCCATCCGTTCCGCGATCTGTCCCAGTTCCAGCCGATGGCGCTGCACAATCATTTCTGCATCCGCAACGGCAATCACCTCACCCCTGCCAAGACGGACTACCTTCACCTGCGCAGCAGCGCGACCATCGACTTCCCGATAGAGGCCGTTCACGCCTATCTACGCCGGTCCTTGTCGCCCGATGCCAAATTTCTTTGCGTCAACGACCTACCCCAGATCGAGCAGGCCCTGCCTGATGCCCGCTACTGGATCGAACGCGCGATCAGCGCCTGACACAGTCCATGTAACGCGCAACACCAACCCACATTTTCTTGCGTCAAATACTCCGGGGGTGAATTGGCCGCAGGCCAAGAGGGGGCAGCGCCCCCCTGCCCCCCTGCCGGCACCGCGCTCAGGCGTGGATCGCGCCATCGCCACAGGCCAGCGCCGCCTCGCGCATTGCTTCCGAAAAGGTCGGATGCGCATGACAGGTGCGCGCCAGATCCTCGGCAGAGGCACCGAATTCCATCGCCACGCAGACCTCGTGGATCAGATCGCCCGCCATCGGCCCGATGACATGCGCACCCAGAATCCGGTCGGTTTCCTTGTCGGCGAGGATCTTCACGAAGCCCTCGCCCTGGAACACCGCCTTGGCGCGGCCATTGCCCATGAAGCTGAACTTGCCCAGCTTGTAGGCGCGCCCGGCCTCCTTCAGACTTTCCTCGGTCTCGCCGACCGAGGCGACCTCGGGCGTGGTGTAGATCACGCCCGGGATAACGCCGTAATTCACATGGCCCGCCTGCCCGGCCAGCATTTCGGCCACGGCCATGCCCTCGTCCTCGGCCTTATGCGCCAGCATCGGTCCCTCTATCACATCGCCGATCGCGTAGATCCCCTTGACCGAGGTTGCCCAATGCCCGTCGGTGGCGATCTGGCCGCGCTTCGTCAGATCCACGCCCAGCCTGTCCAGCCCCAGCCCTTCGGTAAAGGGCTTGCGCCCAGTGGCGACCAGCACGCAATCGGTTTCCAGCGTGTGTTCGCTGTCGTCCTTGCGCAGGCTGTAGGCGACAGAGGCCTTGCCGCGCTTCACTGTCACCCCCTGCACGGCAGCGCCGAGGATGAACGCCATCCCCTGTTTCTTCAGGATGCGCTGAAAGGTCTTGGCGACCTCGGCGTCATTGCCGGGGATCAGCCGGTCAAGGTATTCTACCACCGTCACTTCGGTCCCAAGCCTTGCATAGACCGAGCCCATCTCCAGCCCGATCACCCCGCCGCCGATCACCACCATCTTCTTCGGCAGCTTGTCCAGCGCCAGCGCGCCGGTAGAGGTGACGACCACCTTCTCGTCAATCTCTACCCCCGGCAGGCTGGCCGGTTCAGAGCCCGTGGCGATGACGATATGTTTCGCCTCATGGGTGTCGTCGCCCACCTGCACCTTGCCTGCTTCCGGGATGCTGGCCCAGCCCTTCAGCCAGGTCACCTTGTTCTTCTTGAACAGGAATTCGATGCCCTTGGTGTTCTGGCCGATGACATCGTCCTTGTAGGCAAGCATCTTCTTCCAGTCGACCTTCGGCTTGGCGCCGATCAGGCCCATCTTCTCGAAATTCTCCTGCGCCTCATGCAGGCTGTGGGTGGCGTGCAGCAGCGCTTTCGAGGGGATGCAGCCGACATTCAGGCAGGTGCCGCCCAGCGTCTCGCGCCCTTCGGCGACGGCGACCTTCAGGCCCAGTTGCGCGGCACGGATGGCGCAGACATAGCCGCCGGGGCCGGCGCCGATGACGATGAGGTCGAATTGGGCCATGGATATCTCCTGTGGTGGCGGGGGCAGGGGGGCTGTCAGCCCCCCTCTGGGCCTGCGGCCCATTCACCCCCCGAGAGTATTTCGGGCAAGATGAGGGGGTCAGAGGAGGGCGGCAAGCAGCATGCCGAGCGTGGCGAAGAACCCGATCCCCCAGATGACCGAGCGCCAGGGCACCCAGCCGAAGACATAGGAAGGGATGTAGAGGATGCGGACAGCCAGGAACACCCAGCCGCAGGCGGCGGTGAAAGCACTGGACTGGCCGGACAGGGTCACCACGACCACGGCGATGGTGAAAAGGATCAAGCCTTCGAAATGGTTGTTGAGTGCGCGTTGCAACCGGCCGGCCTTGCCATGCAGCGGGCGATCCTCGTCGCGCGGCGAGGTGGAATAGCCTAGGCCAACCTGCAGATTGGCAGCAAGCGAGAACATGGCGTATTGGGCGAATTGCAAAAGGCCGACAAGGGCGAGGGCGGTGAGTTCCGGGGTCATGTCGCAAGCACTCCGATCAGCATGAGGACAAGGCCGATGCCGGCAATAAGCCAGCAAGTCGAGCGCGCCCAGGGCAGGGCCGAGAGATAGGCCGGCAGATAGGCCGCGCGCCCGCCTAGATAAGCGGCCATCCCGGTCTCGGCCAAGCTGCTGCCGCCCGAGGCATGGACCGCCAGCATAAGCGCCAGAAAGGCCGGCGCGGTCTCCAGAAAGTTGCGCAGCGCGCGCTCGGCCCGCGCGGCCAAGGGTCCCGGCGAGACGGGGACATCACGCGGGCCGATCGTCCAGGCATTGCCCACCGACGCTTTCAGCAACATGGAATGCGCGCCGATATGCACCAGCGCAATGAGCGCGAAGGCGGCCAGCGCCAGGACGAAAGGATCGCCGGTCATTCTACCCCCTGACAGGCGTTACAGATCCAGCAACAGGCGCTGCGGGTCTTCCAGTGCCTCTTTCACACGCACCAGGAAGGTCACCGCGCCCTTGCCATCGACGATGCGGTGATCGTAGCTCAGCGCCAGATACATCATCGGGCGGATGACGATCTGGCCCTTCACCACCATCGGCCGCTCCTGGATCTTGTGCATGCCCAGGATGCCGGATTGCGGCGGGTTAAGGATCGGCGAGGACATCAGCGAGCCATAGACCCCGCCGTTGGAGATGGTGAAGGACCCGCCTTGCATTTCGGCCATGCCCAGCTTGCCGTCGCGGGCACGCGCGCCCAGTTCGGTGATCTTCTTCTCGATGGCGGCAAAGCCCATCTGATCGGCGTCGCGCACCACCGGCACGACCAGACCAGAGGGCGTGCCCACCGCCACGCCCATGTGGACATAATTCTTGTAGACCACATCGGTGCCGTCGATCTCGGCATTGACCTCGGGCACTTCC
>SLAT01000066.1 GCA_007126715.1 Roseinatronobacter sp. | reverse complement strand
CACATCACCTTGCGCCGTGATTGCGCCTGTCACAGCCCCGCAGCGAAAGGAGACAGCATGTTGATGCCATGTGATGCCGCGTTTCTTGCAAGGCTCTCTGGCGTGTTGCCCCCGGACACGCTCGTCGCGCCCACGCCGCGCTACCTCGAAGAGCCCCGCGGCCGCATGACAGGGCAGGCAGGTGCCGTTGCCTTGCCGCGCAATGTCGAAGAGGTGTCCGTGATCCTGCGCGCTTGCCATGACGCCCATGTGCCGGTCATTGCCTATGGGGGCGGAACCGGGCTGGTAGGGGGACAGATGGGGCAGGGCGACAGCTTGCCGCTGGTGTTGTCGCTCGAACGGATGCGCGCCATCAGACAGGTCTATCAGAGCGAGAATGTCCTGATCGCCGAGGCCGGCACCATTCTGGCCGATGTGCAGAGCGCGGCCGAGGCGGCGGGGCGGTTGTTTCCCCTGTCGCTGGCCTCGGAAGGGTCGGCACGGATCGGGGGGCTGTTGGCGTGCAATGCGGGTGGTGTGAATGTCTTGCGCTATGGCAATGCGCGCGATCTGGTTCTGGGGCTGGAGGTGGTCTTGCCGGACGGGCGCATCTGGCATGGGTTGAACCGCTTACGCAAGGATAATACCGGCTATGATCTGCGCCATCTGATGATCGGTTCGGAAGGCACTTTGGGGGTCATCACAGCTGCCAGCCTGCGGCTGTTCCCGCGCCCTGTTGTGCAAGGGGCGGCACTGATGGTGGTTGATAGCCCAAAGGCCGCGCTGAGCCTGTTGGCGCTGGCCCAGTCAAGACTGGGCGAGGGCATCTCGGCCTTTGAGTTGATCGGGGGGATGGGACTTGCCTTTTTGGCCCAGACAATGGCGCATATTCGCCAACCTTTCGCGGCTGTCCCGAACTGGATGGTGCTGATAGATCTGGGACTTTCCGCGGGCCGCGATGCGTCAGAGGCGCTGGAAGGGCTATTTGCCGAGGCGCTGGAACTGGGGTTGGTGCATGATGGCGTGATTGCCGCAAGCCTTGCGCAGCGCAAGGAATTCTGGAGCTTGCGCGAATCCATCCCCGAGGCGAACCGCCATATCGGCGCAATCGCCAGCCATGACATCTCTTTGCCGCTATCGGTCATTGCGCCCTTTATCGAGCGCGCGGGGCAGGGACTGGCGCAAATCGGGGCGCTGCGCGTGAATTGCTTTGGGCATCTGGGCGATGGCAATCTGCACTACAATGTCTTTCCCGCACCCGGGCGCGACCGCGCCAGCTACGAGGGTGACCGCGACAGGATCATGACATATGTGCATGATCTGGTGCATGAGATGGGCGGGTCCATCAGTGCTGAACACGGGATCGGGCGCATGAAGGCGGCTGATCTGGTCAAATATGGCGACCCCGTCAAGCTGGCTGCGATGCGCGCGATCAAGGATGCGCTGGACCCGCACGGGATCATGAACCCCGGCGCAGTGCTAATGCATAAGGAAATGCAGGGCGAATAGCACCGCAGCACCGCCGAAGATTGTCAGCGTAGCGTTTCTGGTCATAAAGCTGATTGCGACCGTGGCCACGGCGGCCCCGAGGCGCACCGGGTCGAGTGTGCCCTCGGTCGCTTGTGGAAACAGGATCAGCGGTGTGATCATGCCCGGCATGACCGCCACCGCCGTGTAACGCAGATGACGCAGCACCCATTCGGGAAGGTCACGATTGCCGATGATACCCAGAAATGACAGGCGAAGCAGGTATGACCCCAGCCCCAGACCGACAATGATTGTCCAGATTTGTGTTGTCGAAAAACTCATGACTGCCGCCGCAGGGTAATCCGGCGCTCTACTTCGGCGCCAGCCATCATGGCCAGCAACGCCGCAACCAGCAGCCCAAGATTGAACGGCAGCGCAGCGAAAACCAGAACTCCGATAATCGACACAAGCGCTGCGGCAACATGGGCCATGCTGCGCAGCATCGGAACGATCAGGGCCAGAAAGGTGATGGGCACCGCAAAATCTATTGGCAGACCGGCCGGCACCGCAGTGCCAAGGCTGGCACCCGCCCATGTGGCCCCATACCAGACCGGACAGATCGGCGTGACGATGCCAAGATAGTAGGCAAACTTGCCCTTTGGCGTCATGCCGGGCGATTGTTCATATTTCAGGATCGAGGCGGCATAGGCCTGATCAACCATGAAATAGGACACGATGCCGCGTTTCCACCAGGATATCTTGCCAAGATGCGGCGCAAGCGAGGCCGAATACATCGCCATGCGCAGGTTCACCGCCAGCGAGGCTGCCAGCACAATCAGCACTGGCGCATTGTCCACCATCATCTGCACGGCCACGAATTGTGCAGCCCCCGCAATGACCAGAACGGAAAACCCCATCACCTGCGCAAGGTTCAATCCGGCCTCTGTCGCGACCACGCCGAATACTGCACCGAAGGGCAGGATCACCAGAATGAAGGGGGTGCCATCGCGAAAGCCATGCCAAAAGTCTTTGGGCAACATGATGCGCACCTCCTTGTGGCGGATTTTGTCCCGCGTGCCGCTTGCCATGCGCACTGTGCTGCGCGCCGCGCATGTGGCAGGTGTTGTCTGAGTATTTGGAGCAAGAAAATGCCCAAGATTAGTTCATATGTTCAGGATGTGTAACGCCGCGGCCAGACGGGTGCAAGCTGGTGTTTCAATGCGAAAACACCCCCGAGACGCGGCCCACCAGCATGAAGGCGCGCGCAGAGCGGGTGTCGGCAAGGGCGGTGATCTGGCTGTCATCTGCGTCTTGCGCGAAGGCTGAAAAGACGCGGTCGAATTCGCGCAGGAAAAGATGCGCGCTGGCGCGGAATTCCGGGTCAGAGCGCATTCGCGCGGATGTGATGGCAAGGCAGGAGCGATCGCGGATGCCCCCCAGAGGCGCGATCATTGCGCCGCGCTTGCCTTGTGCGAAGGCGCGCCAGAATTCGGGCCGTGCGCGGTCGGGGCGCAGGTCGTCCATATAGATGCCTTCTTGGGCAAGTCGCGTCAGCACATCTTGTGCGGCTCGGATCAAAGGGGCGATCCGCGGGGTCGTCAATGCAAGGCGCAACGATTCGAAGCCTTCACTATCGTCTTCGTTTTCGGGGAAATTCAAGGCCCGGATCAGATCAGCGGGGGGCGGTGGCGTGTCGTAAAGCGCGGTGTCCCCCCCTAACGGAAAGGTGGTTTGCGGATCATATATCACAGCGGCATCTGTTGGTGCTGTGGATGCGCGGTTGCGCTGGGAGAAAAACATGGTCAGGCGGGTATCGGTTTCTTCCTGCGCTGATTTGAGGTCCTCAAGGCGGCTTTGGGCGAGGGGTGAAAGCGCGGCTGTATCCGCCTCGCGTTGCAAGACGGCGCGGCGCAGCTCATCGACCGCACCTTGAAGATGGTGGGCTTCGCGGCTGAGTGAGGCTACCGCCGCCGCGACCAGCAGCCCCAATGACACAAAGATGGCAGGCATGAAAGTGGCAAGCGTCAAGGCCGCCAGCGTCAGCGCGTCCATCGTTGCGAAATCGGCAATCAGCAAGAAGCCCGCTGCCGCCACTCCCCAAACCGCGACCGAGAGGATGCGCGCAAGACGCGGCGTCAGCCCATGCGCCTTGGCTTTGTCCATGCGTGCGAGAGGGGGGGCTGGCGGCGGGGCGCTCATGTCATTTGTAGACGATGGACAGAATCTCGTAATTGCGTGCCCCACCGGGGCTGCGCACTTCTACGCTGTCGCCGACATCCTTGCCGATGAGCGCGCGTGCGAGCGGGGATCTTACGTTCAGAAGACCTTTTTCCAGATCGGCCTCTGCCTCTCCCACGATCTGATAGGTGCGCTCTTCATCAGTGTCTTCATCCACAAAACTAACTGTCGCCCCGAATTTCACAGTTCCCGAAAGCCTTGCAGGATCAATTACTTCTGCGCGTGAAAGGATGGATTCCAGTTCCTTGACGCGCCCTTCGATGAAGCTCTGCTTCTCGCGTGCGGCATGGTACTCGGCATTCTCCGACAGATCGCCATGTTCGCGCGCCTCTGCGATGGCGCGAATGATCGCGGGCCGGTCTTCGGACTTGAGCTTGCGCAACTCTGCGTCCAGCATCTGCTGACCTGTTCGGGTCAGGGGCAGTTTTTCCATGTTGTATCCCCTCGCATTATAAAAAAGACCGCCCGCAGCATGGCCGGGGCTGTCCTTTTGTCAGCCCGCATCTGAACTCACCTGTCACTAGATTGCAAGAGGAATGCTCTTGACTGGCGGGTGCCTTTGTATTGCGGCCCTATGTCGCGCGCGAATGCTGCGACGCCGCGTTTGCATTGACCAGGGCTGCACCGTTGCGCTAGGGGTTACGCGAAAGAATGTGTCCAGTATGACCCGCCACGCGCAAGAACAGGAGTCCCGATGTCCAGCATTGAACGCGAAGCCATGGAATATGATGTTGTTATCGTCGGTGCGGGGCCTGCGGGCCTGTCGGCTGCTATCCGGCTGAAACAGCTTGATGCTGATTTGAATGTTGTGGTTCTTGAAAAGGGCTCAGAGGTTGGCGCGCATATCCTGTCTGGTGCGGTTCTGGACCCTTGCGGACTTGACGCGCTGATGCCTGACTGGAAAGAGCGTGGCGCGCCGATCAAGGTGCCGGTGAAGAAAGACAATTTCTACATGCTGGGGCAGGCGGGGCAGTTGCGCATTCCCAACTGGCCGATGCCGCCGCTTATGAACAATCACGGCAATTACATCGTCTCGATGGCCAATGTCTGCCGCTGGATGGCGGAGCAGGCCGAAGAACTGGGCGTCGAGATTTTTCCCGGCATGTCCTGCTCGGAACTGGTCTATGAGGGCGATCGGGTAAAGGGTGTTGTCGCAGGTGAATTCGGCAAGAACCCCGACGGCACACCGGGCGAGGGTTATGAGCCGGGGATGGAGTTGCATGGCAAATATGTGTTCCTGTCAGAAGGGGTGCGAGGGTCGCTTTCCAAGGAAGTGATGGCGAAATACGACCTGTCCAAGGGCAAGCAGCCGCAGAAATTCGGCCTTGGCATGAAGGAAATCTGGGAGATTGACCCCGAAAAACATGTCGAGGGCACAGT
>SLAT01000257.1 GCA_007126715.1 Roseinatronobacter sp. | reverse complement strand
CGTTTGACAGATAGCGGATTGTCGATAACAGAATGGCGCCCTGTCACCGGGGCCATCCCGCCGCTGAATGCCGAGATGTGGCAGGAGGAATTCGAGAAATACCGCCAGATCGACCAGTATCAACTGGTCAATCGCGGAATGACAATGGATGAATTCAAGATCATCTACTGGTGGGAATGGGGCCATCGCCAGCTTGGCCGCGTGATCGGGCTGGTCTGGGGCATCGGTTTTCTGGCGTTCTGGCTGACGAAACGCATTCCGACTGGCTGGACGCCGCGCTTGTTGATGCTGGGCGCGCTGGGCGGTGTGCAGGGGGCGATTGGCTGGTGGATGGTGGCTTCTGGCCTGACCGAGGGGATGGTCGCAGTGGCCTCTTACCGGCTGGCAGTGCATCTGGGGCTGGCCTTTGTTATTCTGGGGCTGATCGCGTGGTACGCATTCCTTCTGAACCGCCCTGAGGCAGAGTTGATTGCGGCGCGTCGTGCGCGCGAAGGTAAATTGTATTCCATGTCCACTGGGCTGATGCATTTTGCGTTTCTGCAAATCATCCTTGGGGCGCTGGTTGCGGGCATAGATGCCGGGCGGGGCTATACGGACTGGCCTTTGATGAATGGTGTATTCCTGCCGCCCGAACTGCTGGCGATGCAGCCGCTCTGGACGAATTTCTTTGAAAACCCTGCCACAACGCAATTCATCCACCGTAAGGCGGGGTATTTGCTGGCAATCTTTGCCATAATCGTTTGGCTCCGAGGGCGGAAATCCAGCCACTCGGCCACGCGTGCGGCCTTTAACACGCTGATCGTTGTCATGGGCGCGCAGATCGCGCTTGGCATCGTGACGGTGCTGTATGGGGCGCCGTGGCAATTGGGCATTGCACATCAGGCAACGGCGGTATTGCTATGGGTGGTGATTATCCGCGCCCGCCATCTGGCGCAATTCCCGCGCTTTGACAGTCTGCGCACACAAGGGGCCAAAGCATGACCGCATATCAAGATCTGATGGCTTTTGCCCGCCAGACCGAAGCCTTGGCGCAAGTTTCGGGGCGGTTGGGCTGGGACCAGCAAACCATGATGCCGCGCGGGGCAAATGCCCAACGTTCAGAAGAAATGTCGGCGTTGGAAGAGGTTCTGCATGCGCGCCGCACCGATCCGCGATTGGGCGACTTGCTGGATCAGGCCGAAGCCCCGGATGAGGTGGGTGCCGCAAATCTGCGCGAATTGCGCCGCGACTTTGCACGCAATACCAAAGTGCCTGCGCGGCTTGCCTCGGAACTGGCGCGGATCACACCCTTGGCCCAGACAGCGTGGGAAGAAGCGCGGCTTGCAGGTGATGTATCGGCCTTTCTGCCCTGGTTGAAACAGATGATCGCCCTGAGGCGTGAGGAAGGGCAGGCCATCGCAGGCGGCGGTGACCCCTATGATGCCTTGATGGAAGATTACGAGCCGCAAACCAGTTCAGACACCGTTGCGGCCACCTTTGCGCGGATGCGCCCAAGGCTGGTCGCCTTGCGCGAAGCCATTCTTGGCGCGGATACCCCACCCGCACTAACCGGGCATTTCGCGCAAGAGGGGCAGATGCGCATCTCTCGCAGGCTGGCAGAGCATTTCGGCTACGACTTTACGCGCGGTCGCATTGATCTGGCCGTGCATCCGTTTTCATCAGGGTCAGGGGATGATGTGCGCATCACCACGCGTGTCGCTGTGGAAGATCCTTTCAACTGCCTGTATTCGACGATCCATGAAGTGGGCCATGCCGCCTATGAACAGGGCGTAGATGCAACATTTGCGCTCACTCCTATCGGGCGCGGCGTCTCTATGGGGGTGCATGAAAGCCAAAGCCGGATTTACGAAAACCAGCTTGGCCGCTCGCGGGCCTTCTGCGGCTGGTTGCACGGCGCGATGGAGCAGGAATTCGGTGCCCTCAGCGTGGCCGATGCGGATGGGTTCTATGCTGCCGCCAACCGAGTAAACAAAGGCTATATCCGCACCGAGGCCGATGAGGTGCAGTACAACTTGCACATCATGCTGCGCTTCGATCTGGAACGCGCCTTGATCCGCGGCTCTCTTGACGCAGATGATCTGGAAGAGGCATGGAATACCCGTTTTGAGGCAGATTTCGGCTACCCTGTGGACAAACCTGCCAATGGCGTGTTGCAGGATGTGCATTGGTCGGTCGGGCTGTTTGGCTATTTCCCCACTTATGCTTTGGGCAATATCTATGCCGGATGCCTCTACCAGACCTTGCACGCGGATTTGCCGGATCTCGACGCCCAGCTTGCTGTGGGGGATACCAGTGCAGCAACGGGCTGGCTCAATACACGGTTGCAAAAATTTGGCGCATTGCATGGACCAAGGCAGACCATTGCCAATGCCTGCGGGTTTGACCCGGATGAAGAGCCGCTGATGAGCTATCTCGAAGCCAAGTTCTCGCAGCTTTACAAGCTGTAACGCACTGGCAGGCGCAATACGGCGCGCAATCCACCCAAGGCTGCACTGTCCTCCAGTTCCAGCGCGCCACCATGCGCGCGTGCGGCCTCTGCAGCGATGGCAAGGCCCAGCCCCATTCCGCCACTCTCGGAATTGCGTGCCTCATCCAGCCGGACAAACGGCTCGCAGGCCCGCGCGCGATCCTCTGGTGGAATGCCGGGTCCGTCATCCTCTACGCAATATTCCAGCCAATCCCGGTTGACAGAGAGGCGCACAGCAACGCGGTTTGAATGTCTCAGCGCATTGCTGATCAGATTGTCGAGCGCGCGCGCTATACTGCCGGGGTGCACAAACATCTGCTTTGACCGTTTGGCAGGGGGGGTCAATGTGATCTTATGCCCCGCCGCGCGGTACCGCTCTACCAGATTTGCGATCAGCGCAAGTGGGTCTGTTGCCTGATGCTCTTCTTGTGCCTGACCGCGCGTGTAGTCCAGAAACCCGTCGAGTCGTTTCTCAAGGTCGGCAATCTCGACTTCAAGGGCGGTGCGATCGTCACTTTCGGGCATCATCGACAGGATCAGCCGCATTCGCGTAATCGGGGTGCGCATGTCATGGCTGACGCCAGAAAGCATGATCTTCTGTTGTGCGCGCTGGCGTTCGATCCGGTTGCGCATGTCGATGAAACCATGAGCCGCTGCTCTGATCTCACGCGCACCGGTTGCGCGCAATGCAACCCGCTCTCCGCGCCCATAGGCCTCGGCCGCGGCACCAAGCCTGCGAATGGGACGGATTTGCAGCCTGAGAAACTGAAACGCGATCAGCGTCATAAGCACGGATGCAAGAAACACGATTACAAGCAGTTGATGCGGGTTCGAGGTTGTCACCAGTCGGCGCGGCAACTGTATTTCCAGAATGCCGTGTCGGCTGTCGATCCAAAGCCGCACAGTGCTGGATGACCTTATAAGATCGACTGTGCGGTACGATGGCAGATCTGCTTTGAGCACACGAACGATCTCTCGTCCGGCAAGGTCATACCGACCGACCTGTTCCTGCTCGGGCATGACAAGGTCATCCGAGGGCAAGCGGATGTCAATTTGCAGAATCGCCACAAGATCTGACAATTCTTCCATTACGGCCTGAGGATCAGGGCTGGCATTGAGGCGTTCGGTCAGGAACCTGATGTCGCGCAAGATATTTGTAGTCATTTGCGCGGTGACACGTTCGTAATGACGCTGGATGAAGACCACCGACAGCACGATCTGGATCGCGATGATCGGTATGATGAGAATCAGGATCGCGCGCCCGTAAAAACTGGCAGGAAACAGATGTTGAAGAATTCGACGCGGCATGACCCGACCATATGCAAGGGGGATGTGTCCCACAAGATAGCATGGACAAAACTTGGTTCATGGCAAGCCTTCCTGTCTGACTGACTTGGTTTCAAATGAGGATTGCAGCCGCCGGTCAATAGCGATTTGGTGAGCGCGCTGCTCTGCCGGGGCTCGCGCTGTCTGACCTGATCGGTCTGTGGGGGCTGCGCAGTCTTGCGATATGCCTGCCCGAGATCGGGCAAGATCGCTCACGGCCCGACCATTCGCAATCAATCATCTGCGGGAGGCAAGTATCCTTTCAGGTCATGCGCTCTGGCGTTTAGTCATTGTGTGGCGGAAGGTTCCAGCAGCGTCTCGATCCGCGCTCTCAGATCTGCGCTTTGGGCAAGGGCATCGCGGCCCTGTGACAGTAATCCCGTTTCTTCCTGCGCTTGTGGGGGGGCAATCTGGTTGTCAGGGCCACGCGCAGTAAGCCCCTCGCTGGTGTCTGTTTCTTGGTCCATCTGTTCTGCTGGACGCGCCGGCAGGTCTTGCGTACCGTTTGGTGCTGAACCGAGGGCGGGCAGGGCAGCGCTTAGTGTGGACGCACCTTCTTCTTGGGTGCGACGCAAAGACTGGGCGGCACGCGCGTGCGAAATGTCGTCTTCAGGCATTGTCTCCTCTGTTGGCGCGCGGCTGTCGCCCTCGCTCAGGGCAAGGGCAGGAGTCGGCGCGGCTGCCGCCAGTTGTTCTACCAGGGCATCTTGTATCGGTTGCTCTGAGGTTTGCATGTCCGAAGCCGACTGGCGTTGCGCTTTGTCAAGCAACTCGGCTTGCAGATAAAACCCGAGTCGGCGCAGGCGTGCTGACATCTGTTGTGCCAGTGGTTCTGGTAAATACGCCAATGTCCAGGGGCGTTGCGCAAAGACGAGTGTGACAAATCCAACATCGTCAGCGTCTGACACGGCATTTTCAAGTATGTAAACAAGCAGAGTCTGGCTGGTCTCCAGATCGAGAGCTGCATCGCGCCCATTCAGAATATCTACTGCTGCTTGAAAATCGCCTGCCTGTGTTTTGGCTTTGATTAAAAGGCGCGCGATTTCGCGACCAGTGGCCGATCCGCGCAGCGCAAAAAGGCGGGTGGTCGCGGCCTCATAAACATTATCTTCCACGGGCTCCTCACGCGTCACGCGACGGTTGAGCAGAAAAATCAGGTCGTCATCTGAAGTTTCGGGTGTAAGTGTTCGTTCGAGAATTTGTGCCTCTTGCTGCGCGGCATTCGGCAGATCCAACGTTACACGGGCCAGAGTCAGCGCAGATGTGTCGTGCATAGCGATTCGAT
>SLAT01000354.1 GCA_007126715.1 Roseinatronobacter sp. | reverse complement strand
CTTTTGCTGCGCCGCTATGGGCTGGATGAGCCGCTGGCGCGTATCGCGCGCTTCACCGGCCCCTTCCCTGTAGAATACAGCCCCGAGGAACAGATTGACCTTGGCCCCTATCTGATTGCAGACAAGCCACTGGATCGCGACGCTGTCACTGAGTGGATTGAACGGGCTATCCCGCATCTTCCCGGTGGGACAATGCAGGTTCTGGGCGCATTGGGCGCAGCCATTCACAGCAGTTTTCACTATGCCCGACGAGAGGCAGAAGGCGTGCAGACACCCGCTGAAACGATCCGGCTTGGCAGCGGGACATGCCGCGACTTTGCCTTGCTGTTCATGGATGCCGCGCGGTCGCTTGGTTTTGCAACACGGTTCGTGACGGGCTATCTGCATGACGAAATCGCTGACAGCGATTCAGGCGAGGATATGACCGGTGGCGGGGCGACACACGCATGGGCCGATGTCTTCGTTCCCGGCGCGGGCTGGGTCGAGTTTGATCCGACCAACCGAATTATCGCCAGCCGCAACCTGATCCGCGTCGCAACAACGCGCACACCGTCGCAGGCCTTGCCGGTGCGCGGGACATTCGCGCATGAAGGCGGCAAACTTCTGGCGATGGAAGTTGCGGTCAGCGTAACCAATGAGGCGACCTGAAACGCAGCAGGGGTTCAACCGGGTTTCGCGGATTTATCAGGATTTGGATAGTGCCTTTCGGGTATTCCAGTGTCTTGGCGCGCGCATTCTAGCCCCCCCGATCATCAAGGATATGGGCTTGGCAGACGCTTCCTTGTCACGGCGCTTCAATTCCGACCGCGCGCGGCGCAGCGCCGCGAACAGCCTTGCAAAGCCACAATTGCGATCTGCAGCTCTGCCAGGTTTCACATAACGGTCGCGACCCATCACATTGCGCAGGGCCGCAACCCTTGCGATTTCACAGGCGCGTTCGAGCAAGAAGATACGGTCGCGAAGCTCTGATTTCTCGATGACGCGCAGCTTTGCGATCTGGGACAGACGCAATAACTCCGCCGTATCGGGCAAAGGATCAAAGACCGAGAATCTTCCTGACGCCACATCAATCTCCACTCAGGTAAATCAAGGATTGCCACCAAACCCGGTTCTTCCGGCCGTGGCTGACATAACCGCCATTTCCAGTAGCGGCGGGGTCTGAAGCTGGTCCTCTTCTTCTGCCAATATCCGGCTAAGGGCCGCCCTGCCCCTGCTTACACGGCTTTTGATCGTGCCCACAGTGCAGCCGCAGGCGACCGCCGCCTCATTCTGAGAAAATCCATATGCGCCCATCAGCACAAGCGGCAGGCGCTGGGTGTTGGGCAATGTTGCCACGACAGAGATTAACTCCTTCAAGGCAAGCACATGGTGTTGTCGGGGCTCCTCGAACTGCGCACGCGCATATACGCCATCAACATCTTCAACTTCGCGGCGGAATTTGCGCAGATCAGAGCAAAATGTGTTGCGCAGGATTGTGAACAGCCAAGCGCGCAAATTTGTTCCGGGCTTGAAGCTGTCGCGCTTTGCCCAGGCCTTGAGCAATGTCGTCTGAACCAGATCTTCAGCGCGATGCTTGTTCGCGGTCAGCTTAAGCGCCCGCAAACGCAGGGAGTGTGCTTGCTCTGGCAGCAGTACATGGAACGGGTGGTCATCAGTGATCGGACGCATTGTTTCACTTTCGGGTTACAGCCATGCTCTTGGATCGTCCAAAGACGGTCAGCCCATTGAAGGCACTGGCAGGTGTCAGGTTGAGTGGTTATCGGGCAGCAGGGATCAGGATTGTTTGAGGTATTTCGGCAACTTGCGCAGAGTTCCACCAGCGTCGTTTTCGCAAAGCGGGACCAGCCTTGGGTTGCACTTCAAACAACGCGCGCATTCGTCTTTCTTGCGGCCGGTCAGAAGAGGGTCCTGTTATCCTTACATATCTTGACCAAGGGGTGAGAGCGGCAACGTCACGGCTGTCTTTATTCCTCTAGGCCGTGCATCAGGGTGCATCTTACCAATATTCACCATGGGCTTCAGCATCTTGCAGCTTTTCAGACACATAGTCGGGTGTGTCTATGAGCAGGTCATCCAGCACTCCGGGCGTCACCCTGTTGCGCGTTCAGATGCCTGACCGCCACTGGGATACTAATTAAAGAATGCAGCATTCCGCCTGAACACATGCGCCGTCGTTGCTGTTGGCCTGCGCGCATTCAAAGCCGGGTTCGGTTCATTCGGGGCCATCAGATGTACGTGGTCTACAGGCTCCATCGCGCTCAGGAATTGATTGAGGGCTGACAATTGCTGCGACTTGAACCTGTAAGCGCTGGCCTTGTGCTGAACTGAAAAGTTTGCACAGCCTTGCGACATATGGTCGTCATAGGCTTGCGTAAGAAGGCGTATGAACATGGTCGCTTGGTTTTCTTCGGGCATCGCGATGTCCTTTCTTAGACGAGTGTAAAATGTTCTTGGCGTGGGTGGTTTCGCTAGAGCAGCACTGCAATAATTTCGACGACACGTATTGGGCACTGATTGGCAGGCCTGAGGCGGTCCTTTCAGACCAAAAGCAGCGCAAGCGTCAGCGACGCATCATCAACACCTCCAGTCCCAACCCCGGATCGCGGTGTCGCCCACATGATGTAAGACCCTTTGGCACCGTGCCGGGGCGACAGGTCAGCAGGGAACTGCCTGCCAATGCCGGGGAAACTGGTCATTTGACTGGTCTTTTCCCCTGTAAAGCGTTGTCAGCGCAGGCCGACAAAGCTGAGCAACGCAATAACAATGACAATAGCGCCAACGATGTAGATGATCTGGTTCAAAGGATTTCCCTTCCTGGGATTGAAGGTTGCATACGCCGTAACGCCGCCCCCGGTGGATGCGATTTCAAGTAGGTAACCAGTACCGGGCAGCAGCAGCGCTATAAGTTTTCTAGCGCTGGCCCCTGAAAGCAGCTGGACAATCGGGCGTCACAAGGTGGAGATTTAGGAAATCTCGACGAAAGTTCCCTGCTTCATCATCAATCCGATTGCCCAGCCTTTCAACATACTCGTGACACAGTAAACTCAGTGATCCGATAATATATTTCTGGCTGGGTACGTATAGGATCGGAATCTACTCAGTCAGCAAAGCCTATGCCCAGGCAATCAGAACCTCTCAAACCGCTGAAGTTCTCCGACGCCAGACAGGACCTTGACCCCATTGAAAACGAAGTCACGGATCGGGAGTCATGAAACCACTGCGCACCCGCATTTGCATAGGCCACTGACACAGATGAACCAGCACGTGGAGTTCCGGCATCCGAAGCCTGTGTAGCGAAGAAAATTCATCGAAAGCCCCACGAGGTTCTTCGCGAAGGTCAGTGAGGCGCCGCGCGTGTTTTAGCTGTGGAATTGCGCTATCCAAGTAGGGTTTCCGGTTGCCGGTGTAGTTATCTGAGTTGTGTGCCGAACCCACCAGATCGCTATCTTGATTACGTCAAGTATCGATGGCTTTGACGCTATTGCGCTTACATGCTCAGCGCAAAACCTGTCACGATCAGAAGAAACATGGCTCCAATGCCCAGCATTTGGCGGGTGCGTGCACGATCCTGATGCGAGCGGGCGCCGCCTGCATAGTCGAAGCGTTCGTAGACAACATTACGCATCGGCATGCCGGTTTCCAGCAACATATCCGAGACAGCCACCACCATTGGCCCAGGCCCGCAAATGAGGGTCTTTGTCGTATCTGGGGGTAACCCCTTCATCATTTCGGTCAAGCGCGCATGTGTTAGGCGTCCATGCATCATGTCGGGGGCGTCAGGGGGATCTTCGCTCAAAAGCCAGAGTTGCAAATCCAGCTTTTCAGTGGCTGCGCGCAATTCGTCCAGACAGGCAAAATTCTGTGGCTGGCCCACGGCATAGGCCAGCCGAACGGGCCGTGTGTCGCGGCGCGCCACCATATCGCGCAATATCCCGATGATCGGCGCAATTCCAACCCCGCCACCAATCAGAAGAAGTGCCTCCGCCGGGTGCGCCTCTAGCGTGAATTCGCCATAGGGGCCGTCAATGCCAATGACGCGACCTTCGGGCAGGTTTCCGATCTGGTTGGTGAAGTCGCCCGCTTCCTTGATCAATAGACTCAACCCCTCGCGGCTAGGGCTGTCGGCGATGGAAAAAGGATGGTCAAACAGCGGAAACCGGCGCGCGCCTTCGGTCATCCAGACAAACTGCCCGGCATGATAGGTCAGCGCCGGCGTGCCGGGGCCGGGCTGTATATCCAGCTCCCACATGCGATCAGCGCGTTTGGTGACGGACTCCAACCGCCACGGCCTGCGATGCAACAGCCACCAGCGCCAGCCATATAGCACAAGGACCACTATCAGCACGGCCAGCGCGACCAATGCCCAGAACCATGCAAGCGCGCCTTCGGCGCTGAACCGGCCCACGGCCCATGCATGGTGCAGACCGCAAAGCACTGCACTCAGCCCAAGCAGCAGATGCGCCGCACGCCACGCCTCGTAGGGCCAGGGCAGGCGGTCGCGCAGCAGCGAAGTCGCGACAAGGACCCCCAGCGCGCCCAGACTGATGACCCCGGTGCGATAGCTCGGATCGGTCAGGTAAAACTGCAACCTGATCCAGCCCAGATCAGGGTCATCCAGCGATGTTGGTAAAACATAGGCCAACGGGTGAAGTAGCAGCGCCAGCACCAGCCAGAGGGCAGCAAGCTTGTGAAAGGCCATGATCTTGTCAATGCCAAGCCGACCCGAGACCGCCTCGAACCTGCCTGAGGTCACGAATTGCACTGCCATACCCCAAAGTGCGATAATTCCCATCGCTGCGGCCGCGTATTCCCACCTGTCCATGGGCGCTGCGGATTGGGCGCGCGCCAGCAGCAGGGGCAAAAGTGCTGCCAACAGATAGGCGCTGCCCAAGGCTGCGCCATTCAGGCGCGGAAGTTGGAGCAGATTGTGCATATCATCCTTCTTTTATTGCGAATGTCATGTCAAAAACTCTGTCCTGCGCTGATGTAGATCAAGGCATTTGTGGAAATTCAATGCAAGCCTTGTTAAGCTCGCCTGGAAAACAGGAGGACACAATGCGCCTTATCGCCTTGCTTTTTGCCTCAGCACTTTT
>SLAT01000075.1 GCA_007126715.1 Roseinatronobacter sp. | reverse complement strand
TCTGACTGCGGCAGGCAGGCAGGCCAGGCTAATCGGCAAGGGTTATTTTTCTCTGCTGCATATGCAATAGGTGAATACAGCTTTCGGCCTCCGCCTAAAGGCGCGCTAGATGGTCGTGACTCATTCCCTTGCGGCTTTCCACGTCCATGGAAGCAACTCTCGCAAGCAATAAATGATAGAGCTTGGCATTCGATCAGAATATCGGTTTAGGCCCTATAAGTTCCGATAGATTGGGTTCTGCGCCACCACTCGGAAGAGGACCCGTCCTGCGCATCGCGTCAGTCTCCGACAGAAACGCGAAAGGCGGCTTTGTTCGGGTTCTGCGGATACGATGCCGCGGCTTTACACGGGGCTTTCCGCCCTCCAGGTGGACCACCCCGCAACCGCAAGGAATTCTCGCATGGGTGCAGCGAATGACAGAAGGGGTCCGCAACGCGACACTCCAGAACACCGCATCGCGGCTGAAGCCAGAGGTTTACAGTGCCTCAGGCATATTGCGGGTTGCGCTGCATGACCGAGAAATTCAGCGCCCCCGCGATCGTGACCCAAAGCAGATAGGGCGCAAACAGCATTCCCGCGATCGGGTCCAGCGCCCAGAAGCTGAGCATCGTTGCCGCGACGAACACCCACATCAGGCCCACGATCACCAGTGCTGCGCGCATTCGCTTCAAGCCGAAAAAGACAGGCGACCATAGCGTGTTGAACGCGATCTGCGCAGCCCAGAAGGCAAGCGCCTGCTGTGATCCGTCCAGCAGGGCAACGCGCATCGCGGCATAGGCCATGGCGATGTAAAGCGTGATCCAGACCAGTGGAAAAACGATGCCCGGTGGGGTCCAGACCGGCTTGTCCAGGTCGCGATACCAGTTCCCCGGCTCGAACATGGAGCCGGTCGCACCGGCCGCGCCGCAGGCAGCGAGGAATGTCAGAAACAGAATCCAGTCCATAACGTGCCCTTCTTGCCTGCGATGCCCAACCGGCAGCAGACTTTGACCTGAATGCGCGCCCTACGGGCGCATACCTTTACTTGAGCGCCCTGACGGGCGCTTTTCCGCGGGTTATTATCGTTATATGTAGCTCAGGCGCTGCGCCGATCCAAGCCAAGTTGGCGATCTCGTGACGCCATATCCTGTTCGCGCAGCCGTGTCAGCGCATTTATCAGTGTATCCGAGCGGCTGAACCCTTCGCTCTCACGTGCGGCGGTGTCGACGAGAAAGGCCACTTCGGGGCAGGGCTTTCCATAAAGCGTGGCCATAGTTGGCTTTGCGAGGCTCAGCATTGCACGCAAACCGGAAGTTGCCAGCCAGCCAATTTTGCGCCCCTTGCCGGTCACCGCGCGCTGCGTGATACTGTCGCATCCTTGCGACCGGATGACGCCGCCAATGCCGCCATAGATCGTGCGTGCGGCGAAAATGCCGGGCCGACAACTCAGAGGTAGCGCGGCGATACCCGGCTCGGAGCGTTGATAAAGCCGGTCTGCTTCGCGCAGCAGCCGTTCTGTCATGGTGCGGATCTCGGTTGACGCTTTAGGCGCGCGCAAGAATTGGGCAGGATTAACGCCCGTTTCTTCAAACCAGTCCAGCGGCAGATAGATGCGCCCCAGCTTTGCGTCCTCGCCGACATCGCGGGCAATATTGGTCAGTTGCATTGCAAGACCCAGATCGCAGGCACGCGCCAGCCGGTGACGGTCGCGCACCCCCATCAGCACGCACATCATCGCCCCCACCACGGCGGCCACGCGCGCGGAATAATCCAGCACACCGGACAAGGTCTCGAAGCGCCGCCCCTCTGCATCCCATGCTAACCCTTCGAGCAGCGCATCAGGCAGGGCGCGCGGCATGTCATGGGTCTGGATCATACGCGCGAATGCGCGGTCTATCGGCGAATTATGGGGCTTGCCAGTATAAGCACTGTCCAGCCGGTCTTGCAGATGCAACACCGCCTCAACCGGATTTTGCCCTTCATCTACAGCATCATCGGCCAGACGGCAGAAGGCATATAGCACAAGTGCAGGATCACGGACATGCGCGGGCAGAAGCTTTGACGCGGCATGAAATGACAGCGAGCCGGTGCGGATTGCAGCACGGCAGGCTTCCATATCGGCAGCGGCACTCATTCCGCAGCCATCCGCAAAGGGGCTGCGGGCGTGGCATCGGGGACAAGCTGGGCCAGCACTTCTGCCGTGCCGATCACACCGGGAACGCCCGCACCCGGATGGGTTCCTGCGCCTGCAAGGTATAGGCCCGGCACTTCCTCCGAGATGTTATGCGGGCGGAAATAAGCACTTTGCAAGATACGCGGTTCGATCGAGAAGCCAGCACCAAGCGGCGACAAATAGCGGTCGCGGAAGGTATCGGGGGTGAAGACAAGGCTTTGCGACACATGCTGCGACAGGCCGGGCAACAGGCGCTCTTCCAGCATGGCCAGCATTTTCTGGCGATAGGGTTCCTCCTCGGTGGTCCAGTCAACGCCATTGTCATGGCCCAGATGCGGCACGGGAGAGAGGACATAGAAGGTGTCATCGCCATCGGGTGCAACTGACGGGTCAGTGACCGAGGGGCGGTGCACATAAAGGCTCATGTCATCGCAAAGATGCCCGTTGATGAAGATGTCCTGAATATGCGCGCGGTAGCGTGGGCCGACGACAATCGTATGATGCCCGACATCGCGCCACATGTCTTTTGTGCCCCTGGTGCCGAAATACCAGACAAACAGCCCCATCGACCAGCGCTGGCGCTTGAGTTTCGCATCAGTCCAGCGCTTGCGGGGGCGGTTGCGCAACAGGCGGGTATAGGTATGGCCCGCATCCGCATTGGAGACGACAATATCGGCCTCCAGCCGCTCGCCCCCGACCAGCCGGACGCCAGCAGCGCGGCCATTCTCGACCAATATCTCATCCACTTCGGCGCCCATGCGGACCATACCGCCCTGATCGCGGATGACCTGCGCCATTGCTTTCGCAATCGCTTGTACCCCACCCATCGCGTAATGCACGCCAAAGGCTTTTTCCAGATGGCTGACGAGGATGTACATTGAGGTCACGCGGAACGGGTCGCCGCCAATGAACAGCGGGTGGAAAGACAGCGCGAAGCGCAGGCGCGGGTCGCGCACACGGCGCGCGGCATGGGCATAGACAGAACGATCCGCGCGCAGCCAGACAAAACGCGGCAATACCTTTATCAACTCCCACAACTCGTTCATGGGGCGGCGGCCAAGGTTTTCATACCCGAACCAGTAGCGATCCTCGGAATCGCCCAGAAACTTGCGAAAACCTTTCAGATCAGCAGGCGACAGGCGGCTGACTTCAGCCTCCATCGCGGCCTCGTCCTGACGCATGGTAAAGGTCGATCCGTCTTCCCAGCGGATTTCATAGAACGGGTCCATGGGTTTCAGGGTCACGTCGCGGTCAAAGTCGCGCCCGCAAGCCGCCCATAGGTCGCGCAGGCCTTGCGGTACTGTTATGATGGTTGGTCCCAGATCAAACCTGTGGCCGCCTTGCGTGATGGACGATCCACGCCCGCCGGGCAGGTCAAGCTTGTCGATAACGCAGACATTATACCCCTTGGCCCCCAATCGCATCGCAGAGGCAAGCCCGCCAAGGCCGGCACCAATGACAATTGCGCGCTGTGGCGCCGCAGAATCAGACATGTTTGGTTCCCATCACATGGTGTTTTCTCAAGCCTACACCGTGCAGAAGTGTCAATCAAGATTTACATTGTTTTGCTTTACTCTGTCCAGTTCATGTGACAATCTGGGTTTACACTTCGGGCTATTGGAATCGTCATGCAAACCGTCACGCTCAATCTGTTTCGTTTTGACCGGACGCTGACGCGCCTCTGGGTGTTGGGCCAGATGGGGGCCGCGCGTTTCGCGTTGCCGCATGTTAAGGGGCTGAATTTCTGGAAGCTCTGCGGGTCTGGCACGGGAGAGGGGTTTACCCCAAAGCCCAATTGGGGAACCTGGGCGATTCTGGCGGGATGGGACAGCCGTGAACAGGCGGATGCCGGATTGCAGCGTCCCCCGTTCAGCCAATGGCGCAACCGCGCAGATGAAAGCATGACATTGTTTCTGGAACCCTATGCCGCGCGGGGAAAATGGGCAGGCCGCCAACCCTTCCTGCCCGAAGGCGGGCCGGATGGTGCCATCGCCGCAATGACCCGTGCGACAGTCAAGCCTGCACATGCGCTGCGTTTCTGGGGGCGGGTGCCGGATATCTCGGCGAAGGTCGGGACCGATCCCAATGTCATCTTCAAGATTGGTATTGGCGAAGTGCCACTGCTGCATCAAGTGACCTTTTCAATCTGGCCGGATGCAGATGCAATGGCTGCCTTCGCGCGGCGTGGCGCGCATGCCGAGGCTATTCAAGCGGTGCGAGATGAGGGATGGTTCAACGAGGAACTTTATGCCCGCTTCCGCATCACCGGGTGCGAGGGCACCTGGGAGGGCCGCGACCTTATGTCGGCCACAAACATGACAAAGGAGGCCGCATGACGCCTTTCCCCTTCGCTGCCATTGTCGGGCAGGACGAAATGAAAACCGCCATGATCCTGACGGCGATCGACCCGAAGATTGGCGGGGTGCTGGTTTTCGGGGATCGGGGCACCGGCAAATCAACGGCTGTGCGTGCCTTGGCCGCCCTGTTACCGCCTATTGAGGCCGTGAAGGGGTGCCCGGTGAATTCTGCGCGGGTTGAGGATTGTCCCGAATGGGCGCAAGTGACCGACACCCAAGTCGTGAGCCGCCCGACCCCGGTTGTGGATCTGCCTCTTGGCGTGACCGAGGACCGTGTGACAGGTGCGCTGGATATTGAACGCGCACTGACACGCGGCGAAAAGGCCTTTGAGGCGGGGCTTCTGGCGCGTGCCAATCGCGGCTACCTCTATATAGATGAGGTGAACCTGCTCGAAGATCACATCGTTGATCTGTTGCTGGATGTGGCGCAGTCGGGCGAGAATGTGGTGGAACGCGAAGGAATGTCGATCCGCCATGCTGCGCGATTTGTGCTTGTCGGGTCGGGCAACCCGGAAGAGGGCGAATTGCGTCCTCAGCTTCTGGACCGCTTCCGCCTGTCGGTCGAAGTGACCAGCCCGAAAGCGATTGACACGCGGGTGG
>SLAT01000221.1 GCA_007126715.1 Roseinatronobacter sp. | reverse complement strand
CGGCCAGCTATGCAATGTTGGGCGATGTTCAGATTGCAGAGCCGGGCGCGTTGATCTGCTTTGCAGGCCCGCGCGTCATTGAGCAGACTATTCGCGAAAAGCTGCCCGAAGGGTTCCAGCGTGCCGAATACCTGCTGGAACACGGGATGCTTGATCGTGTCACGGCACGGCCAGAATTGCGCGCCGAGATTGCAACGATCCTGCGAATGCTGGGCGGTCAGGGTCCGGTTGTGCATGGCGATCTGCCACGCCCTGACCCCGTAGCCGCAATCGAGACAGCGCAAACCGAAGCTGCTGCACCACCCCCAGAGGAAAAATGAGCAACACCCGCTCCGACGCGCTGCTGGCGCGGATGATGCAGTTTCACCCCAAGATCATCGACCTGACGCTGGACCGTGTCTGGCGCCTGCTGGCGGCACTGGACCACCCCGAACGCAACCTGTCGCCGGTGATCCATATCGCGGGCACCAATGGCAAGGGGTCGACCCAAGCGATGATTCGCGCGGGTCTGGAAGGGGATGGCGCGCGGGTTCATGCCTATACCTCGCCGCATCTGGCGCGGTTTCACGAACGTATCCGGCTGGAGGGGGCGCTGATTTCAGAAGCGGCGCTGGCCGCGCTTTTGGACGAATGTCTTGCGGCCAATGGCACCGATGCCATCACCTATTTCGAAATCACGACTTGTGCCGCCTTGCTGGCTTTTGCCCGCACGCCATCCGATTACACCTTGCTGGAGGTGGGGCTTGGCGGGCGGCTGGACGCCACGAATGTGGTGGATCAGCCTGCCTTGACCGTCATCACCCCCATAAGTCTGGACCATCAGCAATTTCTTGGAGAGACATTGCCCGAAATAGCGGCCGAGAAAGCGGGCATCATCAAGCGTGCTGTGCCATGTGTCGTCGGCCCGCAGGAAGATGCGGCGCTGGACGTGATCGAGGCACGCGCCAACCGTCTTGGCGCGCCGCTTCTGGTGTACGGCCAGCACTGGCATGTGAGTGTTGAGGCCGGGCGACTGATCTATCAGGATGAGAACGGGCTTCTGGATCTGCCCATGCCAAACCTGCCCGGCCCGCATCAGGTACAAAATGCCGGGATGGCGCTGGCGGCATTGCGCGCGCTTGGGCGTGGCAACGGGGCCGAGGCGGCTGTGACCCAGGCCCACTGGCCCGCCCGGATGCAACGCCTTCGCAGCGGCCCACTGGTCGAGGCGCTGCCAAGCGGCACGCTTTGGCTGGATGGCGGGCATAACCCTGCTGCGGGCAACGCAATTGCTGCAACGCTGGCGCAGATGAATGTCGGGCGGCTGTGGCTGATCTGCGGGATGCTGAACACCAAGGATGTGGCGGGATTCATGCGTCCGTTGCAAGACGTGGCGCAGCATCTTTACGCTGTCTCGATACCGGGAGAGGCGGCAACCCTTTCGGCGCAAGCCACAGCAGATGCAGCGCGCAGTGCTGGCATTGAGGCAAGTGAATCGCCCGATGTACTGACAGCACTGCAATCCATCGCAGCAAAAGACCCTGGCGCGCATGTCCTGATCTGCGGATCATTATATCTCGCCGGTCATATCCTGCGCGAGAATGGTTGATGGCTTTGCCATCTGTGCAATGCAAAACGGGGCCGCGCGGCCCCGTTTTTTGTATTCTTGCAGTCGGTATCAGTCTGCGCTGAACTGTGCCAGATAGGCATAGATATCTTCAGCCGAGCCGCGAAGGCGGTGGTTCATGTTTGAACGTGCACGCGAATCGCCCGTGACCTCACGCAGAAAACCGCTTGGATCGTCAACATAGGCGACGAAGGTTTCCTCGTCCCAGACAACATCATGCTCTGCGCCCGCTGCAACAATCGCGCTGGAGAAACGTGCATAGCCTTCATAGGCGCCAGCCTGACGACCGACAACACCCCAGAGATTCGGACCAGTTGGTGCAAGGCGCTGGATTACGGTGCCATCAGGATCCACAATTCCGTGGCAGCTTGCGCATTGACGGAAATTGGCTTCACCGGCGGCGGCGTCACCCGTTGGCTCTGCTTGGGCGGCAAATGGGACTGTCATCAATGCAGCCACGACGAAAGATTTCATTTTTGACATGGATCACTTCCTATTCATTGGGTATGGTCGTCAACAGCATGTTGCGCACATTTCCATCAGCCTTCATACCTAAGCGGTATGATGCCGACTGGCAAGAGTTTCGCAACCTGCCACTCGGCGTCGTTTTGACTTTTCTCTGCACATTGTCGTGCAAATTTCAGCATCTGAGTGAAAAGACGGAATGATGGTGCGTCCAGAAAAAAGCCCTGAAACATGACGGAGCTGGGGCCGGGGCGGGCGCGCTGGGTGGTCATTTCGGCGCTTGGTGTCGTGATGATCCTGACATGGGGCAGCAGCTATTACCTTATGACAGTTCTGGCCGCGCCGATATCTGCCGCGACAGGTTGGGGGTTGAATGCGATCACTGGCGCTTTGTCTGCCGGGTTGCTGACGGCGGCCTTGTGTTCGCCGTCGGTGGGGCGGCTTATCGCGCGCTATGGTGGGCGGCCCGTTCTGGCAACCGGGGTTATTGCGCTTGCGATCGGGTTGGTCCTGCTTGCATCGGCGCCGGCACTATGGGTTTTCTGGATGGGCTGGTTCGTGCTGGGGGCTGGCATGGCGGCCACGCTCTATGATCCTGCCTTTGCAACGCTGGGCCGCCTCTATGGGGCAGATGCGCGCAGCGCGATCACAACGCTGACGCTATGGGGCGGCTTTGCCAGCACAGTATGCTGGCCGCTTTCGGCATTGATGCTAGAGGCGTGGGGCTGGCGCGGGGTCGCACTGGCCTATGCGGGGCTGCATCTATGCCTGACCTTGCCCCTTGTCTGGTTTGTCTTGCCCAAAGAAGCCGAAGCTCTGCCACCCATATTGGACCAGAATGCACCGGCACCGTCCCCGTCTCGTACCGAGGCACGGCAGCTTGTGATGATGGCGGGATTGTTGGTGCTAAACGGGCTGGTGGTGGTCAATGTCTCGATCTGGCTGTTCAAATTGTTGCAAGCGCAGGGAATCAGTCTGGCGCAGGCGGTCGCACTTGGTGCGTTGATCGGGCCTGCGCAAGTCGGCGCGCGGCTGATCGAGATGGCAGGGCGCGGACGTCACCATCCGATCTGGACCATGATCGCCTCTACCGGCGCGATTGCGCTGGGGTTGGTGCTGCTGGCCTCTGGCCTTCGTCTGCCAGCCTTGGCGCTGATACTCTATGGGGCAGGCAATGGGCTGTTTTCCATTGCGCGGGGTGCGCTGCCCCTTGCCCTGTTCGGCCCGGCGCGGTTTCCCGTGCTGATGGGGCGGCTTGCCCGTCCGGCGCTTATGGCGCAGGCGGTCGCACCAATGGCAGGAGCGTTTGTAATCAGTGCAATGGACGAGAGTACAACCCTCTATCTTCTGGCATCGCTTGGAGCAGTGAACGTCGCGCTGACATGGGCCATGTGGCGCAGCACACGCCACCCTCTGCACAGATGAAAACACCGCCCGACACACTGTGGCGGGAGGTGCAGTAAACTGGTGCAGCCAGATTTATGGCAGCGCCGGAATCTCCAGCGCGGGCATTTCGCCAGTCAGCGCATGCATGAAGGCCACGAGGTTGTCGAGCTCTTCATCCGTGAAGTCCTGACCCAGCATTTGCTGGCCCATCAACTGAACTGCGTCATGCAGGTTGTCGACCGAACCGTTGTTGAAATACGGATATGTCACTGCAACGTTGCGCAGGGTGGGTGTGCGGAATGCGAACATGTCTGCTTCATCACCTGTGACGATAAATCGCCCCTCATCGGTCGAACCTGGCAGCTCGAAACGGTGGAAACCGCTATCGGTCAGCGCAGGGCCACTGTGGCAAGCCACACAACCCGCATCGACAAACAGTTTCATACCTTCAACCTGGCTGTCGCTCATCGCTTGCACATCGCCAGCAAGGAAACGGTCCAAAGGCGAGTTGGGCGTGTTCAGCGTGCGCTCGAAGCTGGCAATCGCGTGCGCGATGTTCTCGGCGCGGATCGGGTCTTCGTCACCGGGGAAGGCGGCGGCAAAATGTTCATGGTAGATGTCGAATTCCTTCAGGCGCCGGATGGCGGCTTCCAGATCCATGTTCATCTCGATCTCGGCCTCGATCGGGCCAAGAGCCTGCCCTTCCAGATCAGGCTCGCGCCCATCCCAGAATTGCGACCCAAGAAAGCCAGAGTTCAGCACGGTCGGAGTATTGCGGTTGCCCACTTGCCCGTCATGGCCCACAGCGGTTGGAATACGGTCAGCCCAGCCCAGTGCCGGGTTGTGACAGGTCGCGCAGCTGATGACGCCAGAGCCGGAAATACGCGGTTCAAAGAACAGCATCTTGCCCAGTTCGATCTTTTCGGGTGTGAGAGAGTTATCTGCCGGGATGGGGGGCAAGTATGGTAGCGGTTCGAAGAAATCCATGTATTCGGCGATGTCTTCGGCATGAACTGCCGTGACACTCAGCACCAAGGCCATGGCGGTTGCGCCAAGGCGGTGGAAATGTCTGGGGGTCATGTGGGCCTCCTGTTCGTGTTACTTGATCATAACGATTGCAAGGCCGTTGCCATGCATGTTCGCGCGTGTCGGATATGACCGTAACTGAGACGTGAGGTATTGCCTTGATGCAGATCAAGTTCTGGAAGCATTCTAAATAAGTATATGAGAAATATCATATAAAATTTCTTATCAGCTCATCGGGGGCCAGGGCCGTTTTCCCTCTGCCTCGATCCAGGATTGGACCCATTCGGGCAGTTCCGGGCTGATCTCTGGCTGGCCCATCGCGCGCAAGACCTGCGCCGGCGGCACGATCCCTTGCGCCGAGGTGATGGCCGACCGGATCAGGATGTGATTGGCGCATTCGTCACCTTTCCACATGGCCTGTTCGGTATAGAGAAACCGTGCGTCCCAACCGATACAGCGGCTGCGCAGTTCGAACCGCTCGAAGGCGCGCACGCGGCGGCGGTAGCGGGTGGTATTGCCCGCGACTGTGATGCCCCAGCGATTCTGGCGCAGCACATCCATCAACCCGGTGCGCATCGCCATCGGAATGCGGCCCAGATCATACAGTGTCAGCGTGCGGCCATTGTT
Source organism: Roseinatronobacter sp. (assembly GCA_007126715.1). Taxonomy (GTDB): domain Bacteria; phylum Pseudomonadota; class Alphaproteobacteria; order Rhodobacterales; family Rhodobacteraceae; genus Roseinatronobacter. The sequence goes on along the minus strand of SLAT01000221.1, from coordinate 12,249 downwards.
CAACTCTACCCAAGGGTCAAGATCCCAAGGCCAACACCTGTGATGTGACACATGCAAATCGCAAACACCAAGGCGCGGGGCGTTGCGGTATTTCAGCATTTCCTTGGCAAAACGGATGAAGGGGTACATCGGTATTCTCCTTTGCACCAGCGGTGCCGGAAGCCCTGCGCAGCGTCAAGTCCGGCCGTGGGGTTACGTCGCCAGCTTTTCCAGCAGGGCAGGGCCAAAGCGCGCCACGCGGGCAGGGTCCATGCCCTTGATCCGCGCCAACTCTGCCTCGGTGCCGGGATGGGCGGTGGCGATGGCGCGCAATGTGGCGGGTGACAGCGTCAGCAGCTTGTCGGTGCCATCTGGTCCACGTTCCAGATCGCGGGCCAGCGTGAACAGGGCATCATACAGATCACCCGCATCGCGACCCGCCAGCTTGCGGCGCTGGGGGTGTTGGGGGGCAGGGGTCGCGCCTGTGATGATTTCCAGAAAACTGGCACCATACCGATCCAGCTTGGTGGCCCCCACACCAGAGATGCGCGCCATTGCATCCATGCTGTCGGGGCGCGTTTCGGCCATCTCGATCAAGGTGCGATCGGTGAAAATAACATAGGCGGGCACGCGCGCTTCTTCGGCCAATGTGCGCCGCTTGGCCTTGAGCGCGGATAAAAGCGGCGCGTCCTCATCCGAGACAAGCGATTTCACGGCGGGGCGGTCCTGCGCGCCCTTGACCGTATCCTCGCGCAAATGAATTTCCGCCTCACCGCGCAGGATCGGGCGCGCCGTGTCTGTCATGCGCAGCGCACCGTGGCGTTCGGGGTCAGGGCGCACCAGATCGCGGCCCATCATCTGGCGAAATACCACCTGCCATTTGGCGCGGCTCAGGTCTTTGCCAGCAGCAAAGGTCGGTAGGGCATCATGGCCGCGCTGCACCACCTTGGGGGTGGAATTGCCAACAAGAATATCAATCAGATGCCCCGCGCCAAAACTTTCGCCCGTGCGCAGAATGGCCGACAATGCCTTGCGCACTGGTGTTGTGGCATTGAACAGCTTGGCAGGATGCGCGCAGAGGTCGCAATTGCCACAAGGTTCCGACGCGTCACCGAAATAGGACAACAGCACCTGACGGCGACAGCCTGTCGCCTCGGCCAGACCTAAAAGCGCATTCAGGCGGGCATGGTCTGCCTGCTTGCGTTCCAGCGGTGCCGGGCTTTCGTCGATCTGCGATCGGCGCAGGCGAATATCGTCGGGACCAAACAGGGTCAGCGTGTCAGCGGGCGCACCGTCGCGGCCCGCGCGGCCAATTTCCTGATAATAGCCCTCGATTGACTTGGGCAGATCGGCATGGGCCACCCAGCGGATGTCGGGCTTGTCGACCCCCATCCCAAAAGCTACGGTCGCCACCACGATCAGGTCATCTTCGCGCTGGAACAATTCCTCTACCATCCGGCGGGTATGTGCTTCCATCCCGCCGTGGTAAGCGCGCGCATTGTGGCCCGCTTCGCGCAGCCCTTGGGCAATCGCCTCGGTCCGGGCGCGGGTCCCGCAATAGACAATGCCAGACTGCCCCTTTTGCGACCGCGCATAGGCCAGAATCTGGTCGCGCGGCTTGTTCTTGACTGCAAAGTTCAGCCGGATGTTGGGCCGGTCAAACCCGCCCAGGAAAATCTGCGGCGCGCCCCCGTCAAACAGCCGCTTGATGATCTCGGCGCGGGTTTCGGCATCGGCGGTGGCCGTAAAGGCGGCCAGCGGCACATTCAGCGTGCGGCGCAGATCGCCCAACCGCAGATAGTCAGGGCGGAAATCATGGCCCCATTGGCTGACGCAATGCGCCTCGTCCACAGCGATCATGCTGCACCGCGCGCGGCGCAACATGTCTATCGTGCCGCCCGATGCAAGGCGTTCGGGCGCAATATACAGCAGCTTCAATTCGTTGCGCGACAGGGCCTGATAGACAGCATCGGTTTCTGCCTCGGTATTGCCAGAGGTAAGCGCCCCCGCCGCGACGCCCAGTTCCTGCAACGCGCGCACCTGATCGCGCATCAGGGCAATCAGCGGCGAAATCACAACGGTCAGCCCCTCGCGGCACAGGGCGGGCAGTTGGAAACACAGCGACTTGCCGCCGCCTGTGGGCATTATTGCCAGAGTATCTTGCCCGGCTATCACCGCCTCGACGATCTCGGCCTGACCGGGACGGAAGGCAGGAAAGCCGAAGACACGCGACAAGACCGCTTCGGGCGGCTGGGGTTCGGCAACGGGAAGGGGAGATGTCATCAGCCTAGATAAATGCTGCCGCGTTGTTGATGAGGATAACGCGAATAGCATAAATCGCGATCAGTGCGATCAGGGGCGCAAGGTCAATCCCGCCCAGATCGGGCATGAACTGGCGGATGCGTTGATAGGCTGGTTCAAGCAAACGGTTCAACCCGTCCCAGATTGACGCAACCATCGCATTGCTCAGGCTGAGCACTTGAAAATTTATCAACCAGCTCAGAATGATATGCGCAATGATAATGAATTGCGCGACGCTTAGCACGAGCAGAAGGATCTGGATAATGGACAGCATGGGGCACTCCGCATAGGTTCGCGCAAACCTAAGCGGAGTAAGCGCAAAGGGCAAGCGCACAAGGTCTGTTTGCCACCTGCACTGGACATTCGCGCCGGGTCCGATAGGTATCGCCATAACTTAGATTTGCGATGGTGTATCATGCTGGTTGTTTTATCCCCTGCCAAGAAACTTGACTGGACCCCGAAAGGGGAACCGCGCGCGATGTCTGCGCCCATGTTTCAGGAAGATGCCGTCGCGCTGGCGAAAGAGGCGCGCAAGATCGGTGCCGCCGGGTTGAAACGGCTGATGAAGATCAGCGACAAGCTGGCAGAGTTGAACCTTGAACGCTTCGAGAGGTTTGCCGCCCGACCAAGTGAATTGGAAACAAGACCCGCCATGTATGCCTTCGCCGGAGATACCTATACCGGATTGGATGCAGCTTCTCTGGATGCGGATGCACTGGACTGGGCCGAGAGGCATCTGCGTATTCTTTCCGGGTTATATGGGGTGTTGCGCCCCTATGACGCGATGCAACCCTACCGCCTTGAGATGGGCAGCCGCCTGCATACGCCGCGCGGTAAATCCTTGTATGACTACTGGGGCGCGGAAATTTCGCAGGCGCTGAATACCGACGCGCAGAAAACCGGGGCGGATGTGCTTGTGAACTGCGCATCGCAGGAATATTTCGGCGCCGTCGATCGCAACGCATTGAAGCCGCGCGTTGTAACCCCTGTTTTCAAAGAAAAACGCGAAGGTGAAGAACCGCAGATCATCAGCTTCTACGCCAAGAAGGCGCGCGGCGCGATGGCGCGGTTTGTCATGGAAAACCGGCTGTCAGATCCCTCTGCATTGCGTGAGTTCGACACAGCCGGATACCGCTACGCCCCAGAGCTTTCGCAGCACGACCAGCCCGTTTTCTTGCGTGACCTGCCTGCTCAATCTTCTGGAAAGGTGAATTCCGGCGGTGCGTGATCGCGCAAGGCCGCAGTAAGTTCCGATTTTTTCAACGGTTTACTCAGCATTGCATTCATGCCCGCTTCAAGCATATGTGCGATTTCTTCCTGCAAGGCATGTGCTGTCAATGCGATGATCGGCACGGTTTTGCCAGCAGGTGTCGCGCGGATGTGATGTGTCGCCTCGCGTCCGTCCATTTCGGGCATGGACACATCCATGAACACAATGTCGGGTGCCAGCCGATTGAACAACTCGACCGCGATGCGACCGTTTTCGGCAATGTGCAACTCGATATCCATATTCTTCAACATTTTGGTAAAGACAAGGCGGTTAACCTTGTTGTCTTCGGCATAGAGAACACGCAGCTTGCGCATCGCGGGTCGGATCACCCGTTCCTGCCCCTTTGGTTCCGGCACTGAGATGCTGCGTGTCGCCGGCTTTTGCAACGCGGCAAGCAGATCACGCCAGATTACGGGTTTGCGCAGTGCCGCAAATACCTTGTGCCGCTCTATGTCGGGTTTGATTTCAGATAGGTTTGAACACAGTAAAACGATCCGTGTTGCAGGGCAGCGCTCTACAAGTTTATCCATCACGACGCGTGGATCGCTTTCGGTCAAGTCCTGATCAATGATGGCAAAATCTGGGGGTGATGTCGCTATATGGCGCCGCACCGTGTCTTTGCGGGTCGCTGACATGACATTGACCGATAGCGTCTTGAGGTGGCGCGCAAGAATGTCCCGGCTGATCAGATGGTCACTGACCAGCAGCACCGAGCGACAGTCCTGTGGAAGTTCCTGCGCTTCAGGTGCGGGCATATCATGCGCGGTTGCCAAATCCAGCGTGAAGCCAAAACACGATCCAACGCCGGGTTCAGAGTCCACCCAGATGTTTCCGCCCATTTGTGTGACGATGCGCTGTGTTATGGCAAGGCCAAGGCCCGTCCCCTCATAGCGGCGTCTGGCGGTCTGTTCGACCTGACTGAATTCAGTGAAAATCCGGCCCTGATCTTCGGGGTCTATGCCGATTCCGGTATCTTCCACTGTGATGGTAACAATATGTCCTGTGCCCGAGGTACCGATACCGACCGCGCGGACAAGAATATATCCGGTTTCCGTTAATTTGATGGCGTTCCCCACAAGATTGGTCAGAATCTGGCGTATCCGGCCATAGTCGGCCATCAGATGGGCGGGCAGGAATATGTCGTAGTCCAGAATCAGCTCAATATGCTTGTTGCGCGCGGTCGGGGCCAGCAAGCTCAGAACTTCGTGGATGGTCTTTTCCAGATCGAAAACGGTCGGGTTCAACGGTACCTTGCCCGCATCCATTTTGGAGAAATCAAGAATGTCGTTAATGATGGAAACCAGCGCCTGTCCGCTGCTGATGATGGTCTGGGCATAGCCGCGCTGTTCATCGTCCAGCGCGGTTTCTGTGAGCAACTCGGCCATGCCGACAACGCCATTCATGGGGGTGCGGATTTCGTGGCTCATATTCGCCAGAAATGCGGATTTCGCCTGAACTGCGGCTTCGGCGCGGGTCTGCGCGTCACGCAACTCTGCCTGATAACGCAAGGAATCGGTGATATTGCTGACCAGCGACACATAATCGCCATTCGCAACCCTGCGGTCTGTCAGACGCACCGACACGCCTGTGGTGAAGTGTAATTCTATCGGTTGAATTTGCGGCTGGTACAAGCGCCCCAGCATCTTGAACACCCATTCATCAGGCGACAGGTCGCCCAGTTCCACCAGCTTTTCATGCGCGCAAACCTCCAGCAACCGCGCGTAACGGATACCTGGCCGCACTTCCGAGAAGTTGTGAAAAACACTGAGATAGGCTTTATTGGCGAGGATCAGAGCCTGTTCGGCGTCAAAGAGCGCAAACCCGTCTTGTAGCGTATCAATCGCTTCCCGCAGGCGCAGATTCGCGCGATCAATCTCGAAATGCGCAAGCTGCAAATCCTGACTGACCTGAGAATTCACATCCTCAAGTTTGTCGGCGTGACGCTTTATTTCACCCAGTTCCTTGCGCTGGGCGATAACCTGACCGGACAATTCAAAAGCATGAGCGCGCAGATGATCATTCATCGCGCGCAGATCGTGCTGCGCCTGTTCATAAAGCCTTTCTGCGCGCAATCGCGCACGCCTCTCGCGCGCAAGTCTTTCGGGAAAAGGAGTTTCAGCATTCATATGACAGAAATTTCAGTGGGTTTGACGGCCAGTATCGGGGCAAGTCTTGAACACAGGGTTAATCAGGCAGAACGCGCTGTGCTTATGTCCGCCAAAGCCCCTCTGTTCACATGCGGATAACCGCGCGCCCCCTTCCCCCGCCCGCCAATACAGACTAGGTTCTGGACAGATTTACGAGCATGGCAGGAGTCGAATGTCCGAAAACCCCGAAGTGATGGAATTCTTGCTGACCCGCCGTTCGCGACCAGCCAAGATGCTGCGGCAGCCAGTGCCCGACAGCGCGCAGCTTACCCGGCTTCTGGGCGCGGCTGCCCGTGTGCCGGATCATGGCAAATTGGAACCGTGGCGCTTCGTGGTTTTGGAGCGCCCGGCCCTTGCACGCCTGTCCGGGCGTATTCTCGCGCGGGGTGCCGAACTCGGCATCGACGCAGAGAAAACCGCCAAAGCCGCAGCGACATTCGCAGATTCGCCCATGATCGTGGCCGTTGTGGCCAGCCCCAAACCCTCTGACAAGATACCGGAAATCGAACAGACCCTTTCCGTTGGGGCGGTGTGTCTTGGGCTGGTCAATGCGGCGCTCGCGTCAGGTTGGGGGGCGAACTGGTTGACCGGCTGGGTGGCCTCTGACCGGGAAATCCTGACGGAACTTGGCCTCTCCCCGCAGGAATGGGTCGCGGGTTTCATTCACCTTGGCACGGCGCAAGGCACGCCCCCGGAACGCCCGCGCCCCGATATCGCCACGCTGACAACATGGATCGCACAGTGATGCCACATCGGCCCGAAGAATGGCTGTGAAAGCCATTCGGACAACAGGTGCTGGCCTGACCAGATGACCGGAAACGCTGAAGGAAATGCAGCATGATTGACGCATATACGAAGGCCATCGCGCAGTTGCGTGATCCCAGATTCCGAACACCGCTTTGGATCGGGATCGCATTGTCCTTGGCGCTTTTGTTCGTGATCTACGCCTTTGTTCTGCTGCTGGTGCAACTGTTGATCCCCGGTGCATTGTTCTTGCCAATCACAGGGCAGGTTCAGGGGCTGGGGTCGCTGTTTTCCTTCGGTTCGATCCTGTATCTACTTGGGCTATCGGTCTTTCTGATGGTTCCTGTCGCCTCTGTCTTTACGGGCCTCTACCTCAATGATGTCGCAGACACGGTCGAGTCAGAGCATTACCGCGGCCTTGATCAGCGTAATTCTGTACCATTTCGCGAATCGGCCAATGACGCGATGCGTTATTTTGGCCTGCTTGTGGCGCTGAATGTTCTGGGGATGGGGGTTTTCGCCGTGTCCAACGGCTGGGGGCTGATTTTGCTATGGCTGGTCAACGGCTTTTTGCTGTCGCGCGAATACTTCACGATGATTGCACGCCGCCGCCACACATCAGAAGAGGCGCGCGCGCTGCAAAAAAGCCATATGTTCCGCCTGTGGCTGCCCGGAATCGTCCTTGCCGCTGGCCTGAGCGTGCCGGTGCTGAACCTTGTCATGCCATTGGTCGGCGCGGCGGTGTTCACGCATATGTATCACCGCCTATACAAGCCGGAACCTAGCCCCGACCTGTAAGCCGTTCCAGCATTTCGAAGGTGATCACCTCTGACAGGATAATGCCCGCGATCACCAGAAAGGCGGGTGTGGCGATGAATGTCACCAGTTTGACCTTGCGCATCATCTGCGCATCGGACGGTGCGGAAGATGGAGTGCCGGGCACAACCTCGCCTGCCTCGCCCTGTGTCGTCATGCGAAAGGGCAGGACCAGAAACATGGTCATGAACCAGATAACACCATAGAGCGCGATTGCAGACATGATTGACATCAGACTTGCTCCAATTCCACCAGACAGCCGTTAAAATCCTTTGGGTGCAGGAACAATACAGGCTTGCCATGCGCGCCGATCTTCGGTTCTCCGGTGCCCAAAACACGCGCGCCTTCGGCTTTCAACTTGTCGCGTGCGGCCAGAATATCTTCCACCTCATAACAGATATGGTGAATCCCGCCTGAGGGATTCTTGTCCAGAAACCCTTGAATCGGGCTGTTCTCACCCAAAGGGTAAAGTAACTCGATCTTGGTGTTGGGCAAGGTGATGAATACCACGGTCACCCCGTGATCAGGTTCATCCTGTGGCGCACCAACATCGGCGCCCAATGTGCCACGATACTGTGCGGCTGCCGCGTCCAGATCCGGCACGGCGATGGCAACATGGTTCAGACGACCGATCATCCTGTCCCTCCAAGGTGAATACTGCACCTGCTTATGCGGGTCTGGGCGCTGCGTGGCAAGATGCCAGTGCAGCGCGTTGCCTTTATGGCGCGAAATTGTCGCGGTGCTTAACCCTGTCTTAGTCAATTTGAAGTGAAATGGGGCAAGCCGTGACGGAGGATTAGGATGAACTCGCACCTTTTAGATTCTGGCCTTAGGGCTGGTGAAGCGCACGCCCCCAGGTCGATGACCCATGCCTATCAGCAAGGGGGAACCCTGTTATTGGTCGAAGACAGCCGGTTGTTCAGCGATACGATCCGCGCGATGTTGCGCGGAACGGGCGGGCGCATTCGGCGGGCAGATACATTATGCCGCGCCAGACGGCATCTGGCACTTTACACGCCCGATGTCGCGATGATTGATCTTGGCCTGCCCGACGGATCCGGGCTGGAACTTATCGCCGAATGCACCCGCCGATCTACACGCGTGCCACTGATCATCGCAATTTCCGGTCAGTCCGACCTCGAATCGGCCGCCTATGCCGCCGGAGCGGACAAGTTTTTTGAAAAACCCATCGTCAGCCTTGCGCAATTCCGCGCGGCGCTGGCCCCGTCCTGTTTCGACATGAACGCCAAGCAAACGGCGGCGATCATACCGATGCCGGATATCGGGGCGTTACGCGATGATCTCTATCTGGCGCTCGATCTGTTGCAAGGGCCTGACCAGAGTGATCGCCGCAGATATGCGCTGCAATTCTGTGAAGGTCTGGCCCGCAGCCTGCATGATGCCGAGATGAAGGGCGCGGTAGCGGTCGCCCAAAGCGGGTTCGGGGCGGCCCGGCTGGTTGACATTCTGCGCAAGCGACTGCGCGATCAGCCGTTGGTCTAGGCTTTGCGCTTTTGCAAATGCACCCCGTTGGCTGTTTTGCGGGCATTGCGTGCGGTCGATGAAGGCGCGAAGCGCGGAATCAAGGCCGCAGGCCGCCGCGACTCAAAGGGCCGCACCCACGGCACGGCGATTGGGCTGCCCCCAGCGCAAACATCTGATCTTCTTCGGGTTTGGCCGGCATAAAGTGCCACGGATTGAAGGGATGATCGCCGCACCGCGGCCCGACGCCGCGCGGCTTGATGCTCAGTGCCGCTATAGCGGCTTTGTCCCGCAAAGCTGACCTGTTTCATGCATGGCAGCGCCATGTGTCAGGTATGGGACACCATATGCAAAGGTTGTCACGATCTGACCGTGGCCGATAGGGCGTCTTGAGGCCGCGCCAGTATGGGCATATGCCCACCCATCGCCTGCCTATGAGCGGCGATTAACCGTGCCAGTTGAAGCGCCCCCCTCCTCCCCGGAGAGGGGCCGTAAATCGCAGACTAGTCTTTCGGCGCGATCCGCAGGCCAAGGTCGCGCAACTGTTCATTCGTCGCTGTCGATGGCGCTTCCAGCAGCAGATCTTCGGCGCGCTGGTTCATGGGGAACATGATGACCTGCCGGATATTCGCTTCATCCGCCAGCAGCATCACGATCCGGTCAATCCCTGCGGCACAGCCGCCATGCGGGGGCGCGCCGAACTTGAACGCCTTGACCATGCCGCCGAAACGCTTGTCGACCTCGGAATTCGGGTACCCGGCGATTTCGAATGCGCGATACATGATTTCCGGCTTGTGGTTCCGAATGGCCCCAGACAACAATTCATATCCGTTGCAGGCCAGATCATATTGATAGCCCAGAACCTGTAGCGGGTCCCCGTCCAGCGCCGCCACCCCGCCTTGCGGCATGGAGAACGGGTTATGGCTGAAATCAATCTTGCCAGTCTCGGCATCTGCCTCATACATCGGGAAATCGACGATCCAGGCAAAGGCGAAGCGGTTTTCATCGACCAGCTTCAATTCGCGCCCGATCTCGTCACGCGCTTTCGCGGCAACCCCTTCGAATTGCGCAGGCTTGCCACCAAGGAAGAAGGCAGCGTCACCCTCACCCAGACCAAGCTGGGTGCGAATGGCCTCTGTCCGTTCGGGACCGATGTTTTTGGCCAGCGGGCCAGCGGCTTCCAGCCCGTCATCGCCCGCGCGCCAGAAAATATACCCCATCCCCGGCAGACCTTGGGCTTGGGCAAAGCTGTTCATCCGGTCGCAGAACTTGCGCGATCCGCCTGTGGGCGCAGGAATGGCGCGGATTTCCGTGCCTTCATTCTCCAGCAATTTGGCAAAAATCGCGAAACCGGACCCGCGGAAATGCTCGGACACGACCTGCATTTCAATCGGGTTGCGCAAGTCGGGCTTGTCGGTGCCATATTTCAGCAACGATTCAGCATAAGGGATGCGCGGCCACTCAGCGCAAGGATCAACCTTCTTGCCGCCCGCAAATTCCTCGAACACGCCTTGCAGCACAGGGCCGACCGCCGAAAACACATCTTCCTGCTCAACAAAGCTCATCTCGACATCAAGCTGGTAGAAATCGGTGGGCGAGCGGTCGGCGCGCGGGTCTTCATCGCGGAAACAGGGCGCGATCTGGAAATACTTGTCAAAGCCCGACACCATGATCAACTGCTTGAACTGCTGCGGCGCTTGCGGCAGGGCATAGAACTTGCCGGGATGCAGGCGCGACGGCACCAGAAAATCGCGCGCCCCCTCTGGGCTGGAAGCGGTGATGATCGGCGTCTGGAATTCAGTGAATCCGGTATCCCACATACGGTTACGCATCGATCGCACAACGTTTGAACGGAGCATCATATTGGCATGCAGCCCCTCGCGGCGCAGGTCCAGAAAGCGGTAGGCAAGCCGCGTTTCTTCCGGGTAGTCCGGCTCTCCGAAGACAGGCAGGGGCAGGTCATCGGCCGCGCCAAGAATATCCATCGCACGGGCATAGACTTCGATTTCGCCGGTTTTCAGCTTGCTGTTCACCAGACTGGCATCGCGCGCTTTCACTGTGCCTTCGATGCGGATGCAATATTCGGCGCGCAGCTTCTCGATATCCTTGAACGCGGGGGAATCGCTGTCGGCCAGCACCTGTGTGATCCCGAAATGGTCGCGCAAATCAATGAACAACACGCCGCCATGGTCGCGGATGCGATGCACCCAGCCCGACAGGCGCACGGTTTCGCCCACATGGGCGGCGGTCAGATCGGCGCAGGTATGGCTGCGATAGGCGTGCATGATATGCCCCTTTTGGCTGCAAGTCGTCCGGCTGTGGCGATACACAATCTGACGGGCCAGAAGTCAAGGCCCGTCGGCTCAGGTCCAGTGCATCTGTGCTGTCCCCGACAGCAGGGCATGTGCAAGCGCCAGTTGGTCAAATGCCAGATCCTGCGCACGGCAGCAGTCCATTACGGTGTCATCACGCATAAGGATGAAGTCCAGAACCGCAACCAGTAAAGTTCTGTCCGGCCCGCTTGCCGTTAACAATTCTGCACGCAAATCCTGCGCATCGGCGCCGCTGGCCGCCAGAAACACGGGCAAAAGCTGGTCTTGCGCACAAAGCCAGTCCAGTGCCGCCAACGAGATTTCTTCAGCACGCGCGTCGTTCATTAAAATTACCTTCGTCGGCGGAAAGGGTTTGTTAACCACTTCGCTATAAATCTTAAGAAACAGATAAGCGAATTGGGGAATAGCCACAATGCCTGCTCAAATTCTTGTGGTGGATGATATGCTTCTTAGCCGCATGATCTTGCGGGCGAAGCTGACGGCTGCCTGCTACGACACGCGCTTGGCGGCCACCGGGGCAGAAGCGCTGCGTCTGGTAGCGGAGAATGTGCCGGATCTGATCTTGCTGGACTGCAATCTTCCCGATGCAACGGGGTTGGATATCTGCACCCAGCTGCGCGAGAACCCCAAGACGCGCAATGTGCCAATCATCCTCTTCTCAGCCGATACCGCGCGCAGCACACGTTTACTTGCGCTCGAAGCCGGGGCAGACGATTATTTCAACAAACCTATGGATGACGCCTTTCTGATGTCGCGCATCCGGTCGCTGTTGCGCGCCAGTGCGTTCGAACAGGATTATCAGGCAAGGGCGACGCCGGGTTTGCGTCACGGGTTGGCAGAGGCGGTGTCTTTGTTCCGGCCAGACGGACGTGTGACTCTGGTTCGCGGGCGTGATGCCTTTGCAGGGTCCAGCGACGGCAACCTGCATGGTGTCGAGCCACAGCTTTTCAACAATACTTGCAGTGTCCCTGATATTTTGGCGGGCAAGATTGGGGCGCGAAAGCCGGATGTCCTGCTGCTGGCCCCAGAAGTGCTGCAAGAACACGGAATGCACCTTATTTCGGAATTGCGCGCGCGCAATGCGACCCGCCGTATTCCGATTGCCGTTTTGTTGAATGCAGATGCGATATCGCAGCGCGCAATGGCGCTTGATCTGGGCGCGGAAGAAGTGCTGTCT
>SLAT01000285.1 GCA_007126715.1 Roseinatronobacter sp. | reverse complement strand
TCTGGTCCTGCGGCTTGTTTCAGACTAGATGCCATATAACATGTGCATGGGAAAAGGGCAGGGCCATGTTGGGATATGTCACCGCAGAGGGGCGCGGCGCAGCAGACAAGCTGCTTGCCGAGCTGGCAGAAAGTTTGCACGCACGCGGCTGGCCGCTGGCAGGCGTGGTGCAGATAAACCGTGAAACGCGGCCAGACAGGCATTGTGACATGGATTTATGCGTTCTGGGCCACGACCATTCCCTGCGCATCAGCCAAGACCTTGGCCCCCATTCCAGAGGGTGCCGACTGGACCCTGTCGGGCTGGAAAACGCCGTCGGTCTGGTCGAGGCCGATCTGGACCGCCGCCCCGCCCTGCTGATTATCAACAAATTCGGAAAGTCCGAGGTTGAGGGTCGCGGGTTTCGTACGGTGATCGGCAAGGCGCTGTCAGAGGGCATTCCTGTCCTGACCTCAGTCAACCGCAATAATCTTGACGGGTTTTTGGCTTATAGCGCCGATATGGCGCAGCCCATCTCGCCCAGCCGTGACGCGCTTTTGGCGTGGTGCGAACAAACCTGCGCGGCGCGTCTGGACTGATCCATCAGCCAGCGAAAGCGGGTTTTGCTGACCCGCAGATATACGGTGCCCCTCACCAGCCTCGCTGCCCATTTTGCGCCACCCGAGCGACCTCGTTACCGCCCATATCGGGTGCCTCCCGATTATGGCCGCTGGATGCCATATTCCAGCATTCGGCATAAATTTCTGCCCTCCACACCTGTGCCTATCTTGCAACAGGGCTGTTGCCATCCCACATAGATCACAAGGCCCACAGAGGGCTGCGCTGCTTTGCAGGCACCTCTCGATTTTCGGGCGCTTACGAAGGAGAGAACAGACATGAATCTGGAAAAATTCACGGAACGTGCGCGCGGCTTTCTACAAGCCGCCCAGACCATCGCGCTGCGCGAAGATCACCAGCGCCTTGTGCCCTCGCATCTGCTGAAGGCGCTGCTGGATGATGATCAGGGCATGGCCGCCAATCTGATAAAACGCGCTGGCGGTGCACCGGAGCGCGTGGCGCAGGCCAATGACATAGCCCTAGCCAAAATCCCCAAGGTTTCGGGCGGTGAAGGGCAGATCTACATGGACCCGCAGACCGCCAAGGTGGTCGATCAGGCTGAGCAGATTGCCAAAAAGGCCGGCGACAGCTTTGTTACGGTCGAACGCCTGCTGACAGCGCTGGCGCTGGTGAAATCCGACGCCAAAGACGCGCTGGATGCAGGGGCTGTAACGGCCCAGAACCTGAACGCCGCCATCAATGATCTGCGCAAGGGGCGCACCGCTGACAGTGCGTCGGCCGAAGAAGGGTATGAGGCGTTGAAAAAATACGCCCGCGACCTGACTCAGGCCGCCCGCGAAGGCAAAATCGACCCGATCATTGGCCGTGATGAAGAAATCCGCCGTACGATGCAGGTGCTTTCGCGCCGCACCAAGAACAACCCGGTGCTGATTGGCGAGCCTGGCGTGGGCAAGACCGCTATTGCCGAAGGGCTGGCGCTGCGCATCATCAACGGCGATGTGCCCGAATCCCTGCGCGACAAGAAACTCATGGCGCTGGATATGGGCGCATTGATTGCCGGTGCGAAATATCGGGGCGAGTTTGAGGAACGGCTGAAAGCCATCCTGTCCGAAGTCACTTCTGCCGACGGTGAGATCATCCTGTTCATTGACGAGATGCACACTCTTGTCGGCGCTGGGAAATCCGAAGGTGCGATGGATGCGGCCAACCTGATCAAACCCGCATTGGCACGCGGTGAATTGCACTGTGTGGGTGCCACCACGCTGGATGAATACCGCAAGCATGTTGAAAAAGACGCAGCCTTGGCGCGGCGCTTCCAGCCCGTGATGGTGGAAGAACCGACTGTCGAGGATTCCATCTCGATCTTGCGCGGGATCAAGGAAAAATACGAGTTGCACCACGGTGTGCGCATCTCTGACTCGGCGCTGGTCGCAGCGGCAACGCTGTCGCACCGCTATATCACTGACAGGTTTTTGCCGGACAAGGCGATCGACCTGATGGACGAAGCGGCTTCGCGCTTGCGTATGCAGATTGACAGCAAGCCCGAGGAACTGGACGCGCTGGACCGTGAGATCCTGCAAAAGCAGATCGAGGCCGAGGCGCTGAAGAAGGAAGACGACACTGCCTCGCGCGACCGGCTGGAAAAGCTGGAAAAGGAACTGTCCGAACTACAGCAGCAATCCTCTGAACTGACTGCGCAATGGCAGGCCGAGCGTGACAAGCTGGCCTCTGCGCGCGAGTTGAAAGAACAGCTTGACCGCGCCCGCGCAGAGTTGGATCAGGCCAAGCGCGAGGGCAATCTGGCCCGCGCCGGGGAACTTTCCTATGGGGTTATTCCGGGGCTGGAAAAACAACTGTCCGAGGCTGAGGACCGCGAAGGCACCGAGTTAGTGTCCGAAGCGGTGCGCCCTGAACAAATCGCGCAAGTGGTGGAACGCTGGACCGGCATTCCCACCTCGAAAATGCTTGAGGGTGAGCGCGAGAAGCTGTTGCGCATGGAAGAGGAATTGCACAAGCGCGTTGTCGGGCAGGATGAGGCGATTCATGCCGTCGCCAATGCCGTGCGCCGCGCGCGTGCGGGGCTGAATGACGAAAACCGACCCCTTGGCAGCTTCCTGTTCCTTGGCCCCACAGGCGTTGGCAAAACCGAGCTGACCAAGGCGGTGGCGCAATATCTGTTTGATGATGATCAGGCGATGGTGCGCATCGACATGTCGGAATTCATGGAAAAGCACTCTGTCGCGCGTCTGATCGGGGCCCCTCCCGGCTATGTCGGCTATGAGGAAGGGGGCGTTCTGACCGAGGCCGTGCGCCGCCGCCCCTATCAGGTGGTGTTGTTCGACGAAGTCGAGAAAGCCCACCCAGAGGTGTTCAACGTGCTGTTGCAGGTGCTTGATGACGGGCAGTTGACCGATAGCCACGGTCGCCGCGTGGATTTCAAGCAAACGCTGATCATCCTGACCTCGAACCTTGGTTCGCAGGCGCTAAGCCAGATGGCCGAAGGTGCGGACAAAGCCAGCGTCAAGGCAGAGGTGATGGACGCCGTGCGCGCCCATTTCCGGCCCGAATTCCTGAACCGGCTGGATGAAACCGTGATCTTCGACCGCCTGTCGCGCGGCGATATGGACGCGATTGTCGATATCCAGATGGCGCGTCTTCTCAAGCGGCTGCTGGCGCGCAAGATCTCGCTGGAAATGGACGAGGCTGCACGCACATGGATGGCCGACAAGGGCTATGACCCGGTTTACGGCGCACGCCCGCTGAAACGCGTAATCCAGCGCTACCTGCAAGACCCATTGGCGCAAATGCTGCTGTCCGGCACAGTTCTGGATGGCGCAAGCGTCACGGTGACGGCCGGGGCAGACGGGCTGATCATCGGCGATCATGTAGTGGGCGATGATGACGCCCCCCGCATGAAGCTGGTACATTAACCCGCTACTCTGACACTCTGAAAACCTGACCCTGGCCCTTGCGCCGGGGTCTTTTCACTTACGACCTTTGGTTCCGGCACATCTCCGGGGCTGAGGCCGCAACACACTTGTTCCGGCACGCGGCCACAGTCTTGCCCAAAACAGGATATACAATCTGAAGATGTGTGAAATGCAGCTTGGGCTGCAAAAGCACATCACTTGATTGATGAGGAATGAATGCGCGTACCATTTATTTTGCTGGGCTTATCTGCCCTTGGCTATTTTCTTGCCCAAAATCTGCCCGGCTATAGCGATCTGGGGTTACTTGGATTGGTGACCGGTATGGCGGCGCTGATTCTGATTGGACTGGCGTTCTGGCGCAGGCCCGGCCAGCGTGCAGGACCTTATATTCTGCTGGATGGATCAAACGTGATGCATTGGGTCAATGGGCAACCCAGTCTGGACCCTGTACGCGAGGTGGTGTCGCATCTTAGACAGCAAGGCTACCAGCCCGGTGTCGTGTTTGACGCCAATGCAGGCTACAAGCTGGACGGACGCTATCATAACCACAGGTTTCTTGCGCGCAAACTGGGCCTGTCGCCCGACCTTGTGCTGGTCGTGAACAAGGGCGAACCTGCGGATGGCGTGATCCTGGAATTTGCCCAGACGTATAACGCGCGCATTGTCACGAATGACAGGTTCCGCGATTGGGCCGAACAATTTCCGCAAGTGGCCGAGCCGGGCTATCTGGTTCAAGGCCGCTTTCGCAACGGTGCGTTGCAGCTTGACCTGGCCTGAAACATCGCGCTTGCACATATGCGCAACCTGACCCACGCGCAGCGCGATTTCATCAATGAAAATCACGGCTGGGGAACAGTTGCTTGGCCTGTTCGCGCGGGTGGCGCACCGAACGCGGCTGGCGGGTCGGCACGGGGCGGCGTGCCTCGTCGCCACGCCCGGCGGTCGGGTCGATCACCCCGCGCCCCATCTCTCCCAACAGGGCCGAGCAATCCTCGATCCGCTCTGCAATCACATGGATCACGGCCCCCTCTCGCTGCACGCGACCTGTCACCCGCAGCAATCGCCCACCGATAACCGCGCGCCGAAACTGTTCATAAATTTTGGGCCAGACAACAATATTGCTGACGCCGGTTTCATCCTCCAATGTAATGAAAATCACCCCCGAGGCTGTACCGGGGCGCTGACGTGTGATGACCAGCCCGCATACGGCAACCCGCCCGCGCGCCTGCGGCAGCCCGTCATGCGCTGTCAGTCCCGGCAGGCTGGGGCGCAACAATTCCATCGGATGGGCACGCAAGGACAGGCGCAGCGACAGGTAATCCTCGACCACAGCCTCTCCCAAACTCAGCGCGGGCAGGGTGACCGGGGTTTCCATGATCCCTTCGCCGTCCATGCCCGCCTCAAACAAGGGCAAGGGTTTGGGTGCCTTGAGCGCGCGCACCGCCCAAAGTGCGTCACGCCGGGCCAGCCCCATACAGGCCAGCGCATCGGCTTCGGCCAGCCGGGTCAGCGCGGCGGGTGCCACACCTGCCCGGCGCCACAGGTTTTCGGCATCAGGGTAGCCATTGCCGCGCGCGGCCACGATCCACTCGGCGTCGCCCTGCCCCATGCCGCGCACCTGTCGCAAGCCCAGCCGCAGTGCAAGCCTGCCATCGGCGCGCGGCTCCAACGTGCAATCCCAGTGCGAATGGTTCACCGAGACGGGCCGCACCTCCACCCCATGTTCGCGGGCATCACGCACGATCTGGGCAGGGGCATAGAACCCCATCGGCTGCGAATTCAAAAGCGCACAGGCAAAGGCCGCCGGATGATGGCGCTTCAACCAGGCGGACGCATAGACAAGCAGTGCAAAGCTGGCTGCGTGGCTTTCAGGAAAACCATATTCGCCAAAGCCTTCGATCTGGGCAAAGCAGGCCTCGGCGAAGTCGGGCGCATAGCCGCGTTCCAACATCCCGGCAAGAAACCGGTCCCGAAAGCTGCCAATCGTGCCCATGCGCTTGAAAGTGGCAAGGCTACGGCGCAGCCTGTCCGCTTCCTCAGGCGTGAAGCCTGCCGCAACCACGGCGATCTGCATGGCCTGTTCCTGAAACAGCGGCACGCCAAGCGTGCGCTCCAACACGCCGCGCAACTCGGGCGAGGGCAGATGCACCGCCTCTTTTCCCTGACGGCGACGAATATACGGGTGCACCATGCCCCCCTGAATGGGGCCGGGGCGGACAATCGCCACCTCGATCACCAGATCATACATGCAGCGCGGTCGCATTCGCGGCAGGAAATTCATCTGCGCGCGGGATTCCACCTGAAACACGCCAATCGCATCGGCGCGGCACAGCATGTCATAGGTGGCGCTATCCTCGCGCGGCAGGTTCTCCAGCGTGTAGCGCGGCCCGCCAGTTTCAGCCACCAGATCGAAGCATTTGCGGATGCAGGTCAACATGCCAAGGCTCAGCACATCGACCTTCAGGATGCCCAGCGCGTTGATGTCATCCTTGTCCCATTCGATGACAGTGCGCCCCTCCATCGCGGCATTTTCAATCGGGCATAATTCATCCAGCCGCCCCTTGGTGATGACAAACCCGCCGACATGCTGGGACAGGTGACGCGGAAAGCCGATAATCTCGGCGATCAGTTCCATCGTCCGGGCAAGGCGCGGTTCTGACGCGTCCAACCCAAGTTCGTGCAACCGCTCCGGCGCTGGCGGGCCAGAGCGCCAGCCCATTGACGATGACGCCAGCGCCGACACCACATCAGCCGACAGGCCCATCACCTTGCCCACCTCGCGCACAGCCGCGCGCGAACGGAAATGGATCACGGTGGCTGTAAGCCCGGCACGCTCGCGCCCGTAGCGTTCATAAATGTGTTGGATCACTTCCTCACGGCGTTCATGCTCGAAATCCACGTCAATATCGGGCGGCTCGCCGCGCGCTTCGGACATGAACCGCTCAAACACCATCGAGATCGTGTCGGGCGGCACTTCGGTAATGCCCAGCGCGTAACAGATGACCGAATTGGCCGCCGATCCGCGCCCCTGACACAGAATACCGCGCCCGCGCGCAAAGGCGACGATATCATGCACTGTCAGGAAATAGGACGCAAAACCAAGGGCTGCGATAATGCGCAATTCCTTTGCCACCTTCGCGGTCGTATCGGGCGGTGCCCCTGTCGGAAACCGCCGCCAAAGCCCGTCTTGCACCAACCGCTCCAACCGTGCCTGCGCCGGTTCGCCATTGGTGACCTCATCAGGGTATTCATACGACAATTCATCCAGACTAAAGGCGCAACGATCCGCAATTTCCACTGTCCGGCGCAGGGCTGCGGGATAGGCGGCAAAGATGCGCCCCATCTCTCGGCCAGATTTCAGGCGCGCTTCGGCATTGGCCAGCGCGCGGGCACCAAGGCTGTCGATATCACACCCAATCCGCAGACAGGTCAGCACATCGGCCAGCTTGCGCCGCCGCGCACTATGCATCTGCACATTCCCCAAGGCCACCATCGGCATGGACAGCACCGCCGCCTGATGCGCCCGCATCGCAAGGCGTTCAGGGTCACGCCCATCATAGCAGGGGCTGGCCCCAAGATAGCAATTTCCGGGAAAACGCTTTGCGATCTGGCGAATCTGCCCCTCGGCTTGCGCATCGCGCCCCTCAAGGGGCAGGGCGATCAGGACCATGTCGCAAGCTGCATCCAGCAGGTCGGCATGATCCAGATGGCACTCACCCTTGGGCGCGCGCCGCTTGCCAAGGCTGAGAAGTCGCGACAGGCGGGCATATCCCGCGCGGCACACAGGCAACGCCAGCCATTCCACCGCACTGTCACGCAAGACCAGCCGCGCGCCAACAATCAGGCGTGGCAAAGGGCCATCCGGCACAGACAGGGCCTTGCCTGTGTCGATCTGGCGGCTGGATGTATCTGTCTGCCGGTGCGAGCGGATGGACAAGTCCTCGTCTCGCGCACGGCCCAACTCGCGCAGCGCCACATGCGCACGCACCACACCGGCCAGCGAATTGCGATCCGTAATCGCAATGGCACAAAGCCCAAGCTCTGCCGCCCGGGCAACCAGCTCCTCAGGGTGCGATGCCCCCTTCAGGAAGGTGAAATTCGAGGTTACGCAAAGTTCAGCATAACCCGACAGGCCCGCGTCAGACATGCTTGCCCCTCTTCACAGATCAAATGTTTGATATTTGTTCTATGCCGATTCGGGCAAGTCCTGTCGCCAACATTATCGCACAAATCAGCGCGCAGGCGCTGTACTGCGCCGAAAGGTCAGGTAATGCGGTCTGCGGCCTTCACGCAGGGCCTTTTGCTCGTAGCGGGTCGAAATCCAGTCCTCCCACGGGGTTTCCCAATCCGCAGGCTCTGGCGTCAGACAGTCAAACCCGGCAGGCGGCACTTCCTCCAGTGTCTGGCGCACATAATCGGGAATATCCGTCGCCACGCGAAAGATCGCACCGGGCTGCAACACGCGCGCAAAGGGGTCCAGATAGTCCGGCGTCACAAAGCGACGGCGATGATGGCGCGCCTTGGGCCATGGGTCTGGGTACAGAAGAAAGGCGCGCTGCAGGCAGCCGTCAGGCAACACGTCGAACAGATCGCGCACATCCCACGGGTATATGCGCAGATTCTCGACACCGGCACCACGAATCTTGCCCAGCAACATGGCAACACCATTGATATACGGCTCGCACCCGATCAGGCCGATGCCCGGATTCAAGCTGCACTGGTGCACCAGATGTTCACCCCCGCCAAAGCCCACTTCCAGCCAAAGCGGGCGCGCATCACCAAAGAAGCTTTGCGGGTCTACTGCCGAACGCTCCGGGTTGTCTTCAAGGCTAACACCGACAGGGCGCAAGGCGTGCAGGTCTTCATCCAGGTAGCGCTTTTGCGCAGGCCGCAGGGTCTTGCCCTTGATCCGGCCATAGAAATTGCGCTTCTCGGGGGTGGTATCAGGGGCAGTCATTGCGGCACTCCACGTTGCGCGCGCGGGTATGCAGGCCATGAATGCCCCCGTCAAGACCATGTGCCGCAGTTCGGGTTTACAACCCTGCCATGACTTGGCATGCTTGTGTCACTGCAACAGAGCCACCGCGCGAGCTTGCGCGCCTCTGACAATTCACCCCCCCAAACACATTCCTGAAAGGATATCCCATGACGCAGGCGACAGCCGGCACTACAGTCCGTATTCATTACACGGGCACGCTTGAGGACGGATCGGTCTTTGACAGCTCTGAAGGGCGCGATCCGCTGGAGTTTCAGCTTGGATCAGGCTCGATCATTCCGGGGCTGGACCGCGCAATCGATGGCATGAGTGTTGGCGAACAGAAAACCGTCACCATTCCAAGTGCCGAAGCCTACGGTGAATACCAGCCTCAGGCGCGTCAGGATGTGCCCCGCGACCAGATCCCCGACAACATTCCGCTGGACCCGGGCACAATGCTGCAAATGCAGACGCCAGAGGGCGGCGCGATTCCAGTTGTCGTGGCAGAGGTGACCGAGCAAAGCGTCACTCTGGATGCGAATCATCCACTTGCAGGCAAAGACCTGACCTTCGCAGTCGAAGTCGTCTCGGTCGCCTGAAGGCGCGTCATTGCGCAGCAATTGCCGCAGGATGACCCGCAATAATAGCAATCGCATCCGCGGCCAAACCGGATGCGTTTGCAACATGCGCGACAATCTGGCCGTTCAGACGAATATCAGCCACATCCGGCCGCTCGGCGCTGAATGTCACACTCACATCCGGCTGTGACAGCCGCTCAGGGTCGTAATGTAACACGATCTGATCCTGCTCGGGGCTGTAATCAACAATCATCGCTGGCGCGCGACCTGCAAGCCAATCGCCCAGCGCAAAGATATCGTCCCCTTCACCACCATTCAACGTATCGCCTTGCCCTGCGATCAGCAGATCGTTGCCCGCGCCGCCATTCAGGAAATTCGCGCCGCCGCGGTCATGCCCCATATCGTCCAGAAACGCCCCCACAAGCGTATCGTCCCCGGCACCGCCCATCAGAACATTATCACCACCACCGGCCAAAAGCAGGTCATTTCCCCACCCGCCTTCCAGCGTGTCATTGCCTGCTCCCCCGATCAGCGTGTCATCTCCCTCGCCCCCCACCAGATGGTTGGCGCCGCTCTCGACCCGTAGCAGATCATCACCACCCGCGCCGACCAGAACGTCATTCCCCGCACCGCCCGAAAGCGTGTCATCGGCGACAGAACCCGTCAAACGGTCATCCCCGTCGCCGCCTTCAAGATAGACCGGTTCCGGGGGCAGGGCTGGTGGATAAAGGTCACTGCTGTGAATGCGCTCGTGAAGGTCATCGAACAGCCCCATATCCGAGTCGTGCTCAGGCTGGGGCAACATGGGGGCGACTTGCACTAAAGGGGCCATCGTGTCTGACAGCCTGAAATCCGGGGTGTACGGCACCTCGTCCTTGAAAGATTTCACATCTGACTCGGACTCCTTCTCTTCATCTTCGTCGCCACCCGAGCCCACGAAAATATCAGAGAATGAAGCCGCCGCAACCGCGGCCAGCAAACCGAAAAACATCCACATCATACCCAGCCTTCACAAACACACCGCTTCCGTCACCAGCCCCCGCGTTGAATATACCCTGACCAAACTGACCGACGAAGCAGTTTTGCACGCAAAGTCCCGTAAAACTGCAAGCCTGGTTAACGCAGCTTGAATACTTCAGGGGTTTTCAAATGCATTTTTCTGGTCTATCTGACCCTCGCACCGCAAGGTGCAACTCCATCGGCCTTGCTGGACGACATCCCGGCCTGCGCCTTAACCTTCAAACCAAGGAGATCCCGATGTCGATCACCGTAGAAGACAAGAACCGCCTGATTGCAGAATTCGCACGCGCCGAAGGCGATACAGGTTCGCCAGAAGTTCAGGTTGCCGTGCTGACCAAGCGCATTTCCAACCTGACCGAGCATTTCAAGACCCACAAAAAGGACAACCACTCCCGCCGTGGGCTTCTGAAACTCGTGGCAACCCGCCGCAAGCTGCTGGATTATGTGCGCAGCAAGGACGAGGCGCGCTATCGTGACCTCATTGGAAAACTGGGCATTCGCCGCTAAGGCAAAGCCCCGTCACCCACGCTTGCGCCCGCCCTTTGGCGGGCGTTTTGCATAGCCCCTCCACATTTCATCCTTGTACAAATATCCGCGGGGGAGGCCGCTTGCGGCCGGGGGCGGCAGCCCCCATCACCGCAACCTTTCAATCCCGCCCAGCAGTATATCTGTTGCCAGATCCGCATAATCCGCGCGGCTGACAGGGCCGCCCTCTTTGAACCAGGTATAAACCCAGTTCATCATGCCGAAAATCGACATGGTCACAGGCATAAGGATCGGGCGCTCGGCCTCCAGATCCGGGTTGACCTGGCGGATCACGGCAGCAAAGCGCCGCACGATGCGCCGCTCGATCTCCATGATCTCGTCGCGCTGGTCTTGTGGCAGCGTTTGCGTGCCGTTCAACTGCACCTTGTGATAATCATCCGCATCGCGGTATTGCTCCAACACCGCGTGAACCAGCGCGCGCAAGCGCTGGCGCGGCGGGGTGTCGGGCTGGTCTGCTGCGGCAATGGCCTCATCCAGTTCGGTCAGATTCGTGCGAAGGATATCGAAGATCAGCGCATCACGCCCGGGATAGTAGTGGTACAGCAAGGCTTTCGATACATCGGCGCGTGCTGCAATCTGCGACATCGACGCCTTGTCCATGCCAACTTCGGCAAAGACAGCCGCAGCACTGCGAAGGATACTGCGTTGCTTTGCCTCGAAATCATGGGCGCGAGAGCGGGCCATCTCACCGCTCCTTGGGCCGGTTATCGATCACACGCTTGGCCTTTCCCTCTGACCTTGGTGCGGCGCCGGGCACATGCACCAGCACCTTGGCCGTGACCCCCAATGTGCTTTTGATATGGTGCGACAACTCCCGCCCAGAGGCCGCCCGCGCGCCCTCTTCCGCCGCATTCAGTGTCGCCTCGCAATGCACGGTCATGTCATCCATCCGCCCTGTGCGCGTCAGTTCAATCTGGAAATGCGGCGCAAGCCCGGCGCATTTCAGGATTTGCTCCTCCACCTGCGTGGGAAAGATATTGACGCCGCGCAGGATGATCATGTCATCAGAGCGCCCAGTGATCTTCTCGATCCGGCGCATGGAGCGCGCAGTGCCGGGCAAAAGCCGTGTCAGATCGCGCGTGCGGTAGCGCACGATGGGCAGCCCTTCCTTGGTAAGCGTGGTAAAGACCAACTCGCCGATTTCGCCATCGGGCAGCACTTCGCCAGTTTCAGGGTTGATGATCTCGGGGTAAAAATGGTCCTCCCACAGATGCAGCCCGTCCTTCGTCTCTACGCATTCATTGGCGACCCCCGGCCCCATCACCTCGGACAGGCCATAAATATCGACCGCATGCATATCAAACGCCTGTTCAATCTCACCTCGCATTGCGTTTGTCCAAGGTTCTGCCCCGAATATACCCGCAGCGAGAGAGCTTTCGCGCGGGTCAATGCCTGCGCGCTGAAACCCGTCAAGGATGGACAGCATATAGGACGGTGTCACCATTATGATGCGGGGCTTGAAGTCATTTATCAGCGTGACCTGCCGCTCGGTCATGCCGCCCGAGACAGGCACAACCGTGCAGCCCAGCCGTTCCGCCCCGTAATGCGCGCCCAAACCACCCGTGAACAGACCGTAGCCATAAGCAATATGCACGATATCGCCCTTGCGCCCCCCGCTTGCGCGGATCGAGCGCGCGACCAGATCGGCCCAAGTGTCAATATCGCGCCGCGTATAACCCACGACGGTGGGTTTTCCCGTGGTGCCGGATGATGCATGCACCCGCACCAACTGTTCACGCGGGACCGCGAACATGCCAAAGGGATAAGTGTCGCGCAGGTCGGTTTTCACCGTGAAGGGGAATTTCGCCAGATCTGCCAGCGCATTCAGATCATCGGGATGCACACCAAAATCGTCAAACCGCTTGCGGTAAAAGCTTGACCCCTCATAGGCGTGGCGCAGCGACCATTTCAGCCGCTCCAGTTGCAGCGCGCTTATTTCATCGCGTGATGCCGTCTCGATCGGTTCCAGATCGCCGGGTTTCGGAGACAGGTCTTCCATGGCTTATTCCTCCCTCAGATGCGTGCCCTTGATGACACGCGAATGCCCACGAAATTCGGCGATGACTGTGCCTGCCGCATCACGCACGCGCACATCATAGATACCCGACCGCCCCCTGCGCGAAACTTCGCGCGCATGCGCAGTCAGTCGTGCACCCAGTTCAACAGGGTTCAGATAGGTCACCGCACAATGCTGCGCGACAACACGCTGGTTGTAGGTATTGCAGGCAAAGGCAAAGGCTGAATCGGCCAGCGTAAAGATATAGCCGCCGTGGCACATGCCATGCCCGTTGGTCATCTGGTCGGTGATGGTCATGGACAGTGTTGCCTCACCCGGCGCGACATGGTCCAGTGACATGCCCAGGTTCTGGCTGGCGCTGTCGTCATTCCACATGGCTGTCGCACAGGCCTCGGCCAGGGCTTGCGGGGTCATTGTATCGGGATTGGTCATTTGCCCTGAAACCTTGGCTGTCGTTTTTCAAGAAAAGCGGCGACTCCTTCGGCGTAATCCTCCGAGAAACCCGCGCGGCGCTGAAAATCCTGTTCAAGAACAAGCTGGTCATCAAGGCTGTTGACGCTTGCTGCGTGAATGGCCTGTTTCGTCAGCCCATAGCCAAAGGTCGGCCCTTCGGCCAGACGCTGCGCCAAAGCGCGCGCCTCATCCATAAGGGTGTCATCCGGCAGCGCTTTCCAGATCAGCCCCCAATCGGCGGCCTGCTGTGCGGATAGCGCTTCGGCAGTCAGGGCCAGTGCCTTGGCGCGCGCTTCGCCCAATAGCCGCGTCAGCGCCCAGCTTCCGCCCGCATCCGGCACAAGCCCCAGCTTGGCAAAGGCCTGAATAAAGCGCGCCGATTGCGCGGCCAGCACAATGTCGCAAGCCAGCGCGATGTTGGCACCTGCCCCCGCTGCCACCCCGTTCACCGCAGCAATCACGGGCTTGTCCAAGGCACGTATGGTGCGGATAAGCGGGGCGTAGAATTCACCAATCGTCTGCCCCAGATCAGGCTTTGGCCCACCCTTGCGCGGGTCACGATCCCCCAGATCCTGCCCTGCACTGAACGCGCGCCCGGCACCTGTTAGCAAGACCGCGCGCACGGCGCTGTCTTGCGCTGCGCGATCAAGCCCTGCGCGCAGGGCGCCGTGCATGTCAGCATTAAAGGAATTCAACTTCTCGGGGCGGTTCAGGGTCAACTCCAGAACCCCGCCTTGCAGGTGCGCGATCACCGTCGCGGGTGATGTCATGACAATCTCTCCTCCCAGATCGAAGGAGAGATTTGCATAAACCGACCGATCGGTCAATTCTGTTTATGATCTGATATCCATCCGCTGTTCTCAGGCTGTTTTCAACACACCGCGCGCGATCTGGTCTGCCTCGATCGACTCGAACAGCGCCTTGAAATTCCCCTCACCAAAACCGTCATCCCCCTTGCGCTGGATGAACTCGAAGAAGATCGGTCCCACCATGGTTTTCGAGAAAATTTGCAGCAGGATCTTTGTCTCGCCCCCGTCCACAACCCCTTCACCATCAATAAGGATGCCATGCTTTGCCATAAGCTCGACGGGTTCTGTGTGGCCGGTCACACGCTCATGGCTCAACTCATAATAGGCCTTCGGCGGCTTGGGCATGAATTTGATGCCACGCTCGGCGATTGCATCGGTTGCCGTATAAATATCTTCGGTGCCAACCGCGATATGCTGAATCCCCTCGCCATTATAGCGCTTGAGATATTCGACAATCTGTCCCGTTTCGCCCCGGTCTTCATTGATCGGAATCCTGATCCGCCCACAGGGAGAGGTCAGCGCGCGGCTGAACAGACCAGTAAATTTACCCGCAATATCAAAAAACCGGATTTCGCGGAAATTGAACAGGCGGCTGTAGAATTCAAACCATGTGTCCATGTTTCCCTTGAACACATTATGCGTCAGGTGATCCAGATAATAGAATCCGACACCCTGCGGCTTGGGCGCGCAAAGCCAGTCGAATTCCGTGTAGGGGTGCACATCGCCGTAATCTTCGATGAAATAGATCAACGAGCCACCAATACCGATGATTGCGGGCACATCCAGCACCTTGCCAGACCCCGTATAGGGCTTGGCCCCAAGGGCAACCGCATGATCGAAAGCATGCTGCGCATCAACCACACGCCAGCCCATAGAGGCTGCACAAGGTCCATGCTCGGCAGTGAATTCCATCGCATGGCTACCCTTGTCATTGTTCAGGACGTAAGTGATGTCACCCTGCTGCCAAAGCTCGATATCATGGCGTCTGTGGCGGGCAGTGCGCGTATATCCCATCGCCCGGAACTGCGCGCGCAGCGTTTCAGGGTCAGGATGTGCAAATTCGACGAATTCAAACCCATCTGTGCCAGCGGGGTTTTCTTTGCTGATGCTGGCGCGGGGTGCGGCATGCGGAAACGGGCCCATGATGACCTCCTATTTAATGACTCTTGTGGACATATTATCCCGCCCCCAATGCGCATTCTGCGCAAAGTTGGACCCAAAATATAAAATCATGCTATATATTCGCGAGAACTCTTGATTATACGCGGATCGAGCGCATGATAGACCAGAAAGATCGGGAAATCCTTGCAGCACTGCAGGAAAACGCGATGATGACCTCTGAGGCGTTGGGCGCGCGCGTGCATCTTTCGCCCAGCCAGGCCGCACGCAGACGACAAAGGTTGGAAGCGCAAGGAACGATAACCAGCTACCGCGCCCGCCTTGATCCGGCCCAGATCGGCCTTGGGGTGCAGGCCTTTGTTCAGGTTCAGATGGGCACGCACACGCCTGACGGGGCCAGAAGCTTCAAACAACTTCTGGGTGCAATCCCGCAGATCGTCAACGCATGGACCCTGACAGGAGAGGCTGATTATCTGCTGCGTGTGTGGTGTGCAGACCTGTCAGCGCTCAACACGCTGATTCACGACCGCCTGTTGCCACACCCTGCTGTTGCGCGTGTACAAAGCCAGATTGTCATGGAACAATTGAAACAAGCGGCGGCTCTGCCCGTTTGATCCGTGCCAGAGGGCTGGACATTCGCCCCCCAAAATGGCCAAACAGGGCTGTCTAGTGATGAGGGGCCGCATGGATAATTCAGCCTTGGCAGAGGGGGTGCTGTCCGGCAACCGCCGCGCACTGGCCCGCGCGATCACGCTGGTCGAAAGCACCCGGGCCGAACACCGCATTCAGGCGGGTGATCTTCTGGAACGGCTGGCGGGGTCCGGGCGCGAAGCCATACGTATCGGGCTGTCCGGCACGCCCGGTGTCGGCAAATCCACATTCATCGAAAGCTTTGGCCTGATGCTGGTCGAACAGGGATTGCGCGTGGCAGTTCTGGCGGTCGACCCCTCCAGCGCGCGAACGGGCGGGTCAATTCTTGGCGACAAGACCCGCATGGAGTACCTCTCACGCCATCCAAAGGCCTTTATCCGCCCCAGCCCCAGCCAGACCCATCTGGGCGGTGTGGCACGCCGCACGCGCGAAGCCGTCGCGCTGTGCGAAGCCGCTGGGTTTGATGTCGTGCTGATCGAGACAGTGGGCGTCGGCCAGTCTGAAACCGTGGTCGCGGAGCTCTCAGATGTATTCCTGTTGTTGCTGGCCCCGGCTGGCGGGGACGAGTTGCAAGGCGTCAAACGCGGCATCATGGAAGTCGCCGATATCATCATCGTCAACAAAGCCGATGGCGAGCTGAAAGCAACGGCGACTCGAACTTGCGCGGATTATGCGGGTGCGTTGCGGCTGTTGCGCCGTCGCCCACAAGACCCGGACGGGTTCCCCAAGGCCATGACCGTGTCTGCGCTGGAACAATCCGGCCTTGATAAGGCATGGTCGGACATCAGCGATCTTGTCAAATGGCGACGCGAAACAAGCCATTGGCACGGACGCCGCGCAGCGCAGGCACGGCACTGGTTCCACGAGGAGATCCGCCAGACCTTGCTGGCACGGCTGGAAACCCCTTCTGCCCGCGCGTTGGCCACTCACAAGCTGCATGAAGTTGAATCCGGGCAAACCACACCCACAAAGGCCGCCGCATCGTTGATTGCGACGCTATGGCCTGAAATGTCGCCCGAAACTACAACGGAATCGCTTGACCTCGTGCAAGATACCCCCTAATAGCGCGTGACGAGTTTCGAGGCGCTGCGTTGCAGTGCCCTTTTGCTTTGTGGCCCCCGGGATGAATTGTTTCGGATGCCCTTTCAAGACGAGGATAAACCCATGTCGCGCCGTTGCGAACTGACCGGAAAAGGCCCGATGACGGGCAACAATGTAAGCCACGCCAATAACAGAACCCGCCGTCGGTTTCTGCCCAACCTGCAAGATGTGTCTTTGCAGTCCGAAGCACTGGGCCGCAGCTTCAAACTGCGTGTCTCATCTGCGGCATTGCGCTCGGTCGACCATCGCGGGGGCCTTGATGCCTATCTTGCGCGCGCAAAAGATGAAGAGCTTTCGGCAAACGCGCTGAAGATCAAGCGCGAATTGGGCAAAGCAGCGCAAGCTGTCTGAGCCGTCAGCGCCGCAAGAACAGAAGCTCCCGCACAGACGGGGGCTTTTTTGTTCGCGCCCTGCTTGGCCGATGTTTCGTTGCCTCTTTCATCGTCTAAAAGCCGCTCCAACCTGCTGGCCGAACCAGATGAAAGACTACAGGTCTTGACCCATGCGTTGGGTTGAAAAAACGAACATAAACAGGGGGTAAGGCAAAAGCGCGCGCTTGCGCAGAAGTTTGCAAACCGTTATCGTGACATTGTGGTCCCGTAGCTCAACTGGATAGAGCACCTGACTTCTAATCAGGATGTTGGGGGTTCGAGTCCTCCCGGGATCGCCAAATCTTATTTATGTCTTTCACGATGTCCCTCAGGCCCGTTTATCTATCGGCCTGATCTCGCCTGATTTCATGCGCATGAGGTAGCTGTTTAACTCCTGCTTGACGACCGGCATCAGAAAATACAGCGCG